>DASQEG010000460.1:0-10689 GCA_035633775.1 Bryobacteraceae bacterium | reverse complement strand
CCGGCGTTCCTCGGTGAAACGAAGTTTGCGATGCTGTCCTATTCGCTGCTCGTCCGTTGGACTCCGGAGCGTCGGCAGCTTGATTATTTGCGGATGCTCGGCGCCAGCAATACCAGCGCGAAGGAGGTCCGCATCTTCGGGCTCGGCGATTTTCTTATCGACCGGGCGCGCCGGTTGTTTGACCGCTTCTATGCCGACAATCGTTCGCTGGCACTTCGCCGCGCCACGACGGGAACCGCGCTGAACCTTCTGCCGACCGCAGCCTACTACGGCGCGTACGCGTGGATTCTGACACGCACGCTCGCCGGCGCGCTCACCGTCGGAGACCTGACGTTCCTTGCCGGAGCATTTGCCCGGTCGCGCTCACTGATGACGGGCATCTTCGCACGGTTCACCGAGGTCGCAGATCAGGCGCAGTTTTTGGACGACCTCTTCGACTTCTTCCGCACCGAGCCGGCGATTGTCTCGCAGCCAAACGCGCTCCCTGCCCCGCGGCCGATCCGTGACGGGTATGAATTCCGCGGCGTATGCTTCGCGTACCCCGGCAGTTCGAAGCTTGTTCTGGACCACGTAAGTTTCCGCTTTTCAGCGGGTGAACGAATCGCCCTGATCGGCGAAAACGGTGCGGGCAAGACAACACTGACGAAGCTTCTGGCGCGACTCTATGACCCGACCGGCGGCTCCATCCTCCTCGACGGAGTAGATCTGAGAGAGTACCGCGTTGAGGATCTTCGCCGGGAAATCGGAGTCATCTTCCAGGACTACATGCGTTACGACATGACGGCGCGCGACAACATCGGGCTGGGCCGCGTAGACGCTCTGGAGGATCGGGAACGCATCCTGGATGCTGCGCTGAAGGCTCGTGCTGATGCTGTGGTTCGCAATCTTCCGCTCGAATGGGAGCAGATGCTGGGCCGCCGCTTCGATGGCGGGGTTGACCTCTCGGCTGGGCAGTGGCAGAAGATTGCTCTGGCCCGGGCGTACATGCGCGATGCTCAGGTTCTGGTGCTGGATGAGCCAACAGCGTCGCTGGACGCCCGGGCAGAATATGAGGTGTTCCAGCAGTTCACAGCCCTTACGCGCGCGCGGATGGCCGTGCTGATCTCGCATCGATTCTCCACAGTACGCATGGCCGATCGCATTCTCGTACTGGAGAACGGCGGGATCCTGGAGGACGGAACCCATGGCGAGCTGGTCGCAGCCGGCGGACGCTACGCTGAGCTGTTTGAACTGCAGGCAGCAGGATACCGCTGATGTGGCTCGCCGTGCTTCTTGCTACCGGAGGTGGATTGTTCAACGTACCTCCAGCGGGGTGGCATTCGGTTACGGTCGTGGTGCCTGCGGCCAATTCGACTCTGACGGTGAACTTCGAGGTAAAGCAGGGATCGAAGGCGCAGGTGCTACTGCTGGACCACGCTCAGGCCGTTCGATTTCGCAGGGGTCGTTCGTTCGAGGCGCTCGCCGCCACCGGGTTCTCCGATACGGGGCGGCTGCGACAGCCGGTCGCCGCGGCCGGAGATTACGTGTTGATGATCGACAACCGCATCGACGCGAGACAATCTGCCGTTGTCCAACTTGATGTTGACCTGCAGGAAGATCGCAGCTCTCAGGTTCGGGAGTTATCTCCCGAGAGGCGGCGAGCCGTGGTCGCAATTAGTCTTGTATTGTTCGGAGCTCTGGTCAGCGGGTCAGCGATGCTGATGCTGCGGCGCCTCTGATCAGCGGAAGAAAGCCCTGGCCGCGGCCACCGTCTGGTCGATGTCCTCGATTGAGTGAGCCGCAGACACAAAGCCCGCTTCATACTGTGACGGCGCCAGGTAGACACCCTGTTCGAGCATGTGGTGAAAAAAGCGGCCAAACATTTCGGTGTCGGAGCGCTTTGCGGAAGCCCAATCGGTCACCGGTCCTTCCTGGAAAAAGAAGGTGAACATAGAGCCCACACGGTTGACGCTTACACCCGGTAGGTCGGCACTGCACAATCTACTTGTACGCTCCTCCAGCTGTGAGTACAGCTCAGGATGGGCCCTTAGATACCGCAGCATGGCCAGCCCCGCACTTACTGCGAGAGGATTGCCCGAAAGCGTTCCCGCCTGATAAATCGGACCTGACGGCGCCACCTTCGCCATAATGTCGGCGCGCCCGCCGTACGCCGCCAGAGGCAGACCGCCGCCAATTACCTTGCCCAGCGTCGTAAGATGAGGCCGCAGCCCGTATAGGGCCTGAGCTCCGCCCCAGGAGAGGCGGAATCCCGTCATGACCTCATCAAGGATAAGCAGCGCGCCGGCCCTCTCTGCCTCCTCATACAATCCTTGAAGGAAGCCTGGTAAGGGTGGGATGCAACCCATATTTCCGACCACCGGCTCTACGATGATTGCCGCAATGCGCTCGCCCTGCTCTGACAAAGCCGTTCGTACCGCGTCAAGGTCGTTAAACGGCACAACGATCGTAGTACCGGCGAAGCTGTCGGGCACACCTGCGGTGTCGGAGATGGCTAAAGTAGCCATGCCTGACCCCGCCTTGACCAGTAGTGAGTCCACGTGCCCGTGATAGCAACCTTCGAATTTGATCGTCAGATCGCGCCCGGTGAACCCCCGAGCGACTCGCAGGGCGGACATCGTCGCCTCGGTTCCGCTGTTCACCAGCCGCACCATTTCCATGGAGGGAAACGCCTCGCGCGCTATCTCCGCAAGCTCGATCTCACGCTCTGTCGGAGCCCCAAAGCTCGTTCCGCTGTCGAGCACGGCCGACAGCGCCTCAATCACCTCTGGCGGTCGATGACCAAGCAGAAGCGGTCCCCAGGAGCAGATGTAATCAATGTACGAATTCCCATCGACATCGAACAGCCGTGAGCCCTGCCCCCGTTCGATGAACCTCGGGGTACCACCAACGCCGCGAAAGGCTCGGACAGGTGAATTTACCCCACCCGGTGTTGAGCGCTGTGCGCGGGCGAAAAGCTCTTCGCTCCTCGTTGTTGTCATCAAGTCCATTATGCGCGACAGTGACTCCATGGCCGCCCACGTGCTAAATAGCAGGGCGCCTAGCAGTTAATGTCACGTAACTAAAGGAGCTTTCATGCATACCAGCAGGGATAAAGTTCAGGGTTCCTTAAGCGGGCGTGAAAACATTTCCGTGCACGTAATCACGACTGACCCGGGTGACCGTGAGGTACTCGGGCAGATTCTGAGTGAGTCAGGATGTAACGTGAGTTGGTTTGCGTCCGTGGCAGAGGCCCGGCACAAACTGAGCGATTCACCTGCAGTTGTACTTTGCGAAACAGATTTGCCGGACGGATCATGGCGCGACCTGCTGGCCCTTACGAGTCACCTCGACGCACCTTCCCGTGTACTGGTAACTTCCCGTGTAGCGGACGAAAACCTCTGGGCAGAGGTGCTACACCTCGGCGGGTACGATGTCATTGCCAAGCCGTATGACACGCGCGAAGTGTCGCGTGCGATACAAACTGCTTGCAGACCTTAAGATTTAGCTGGTCCGCCGAACGATAAGCCGGTTTCTGTAACCCGCCGTGCGGCGAGCCGGCAATCATTCCTCCAGGCCGGCCATTACTGACCGGCTCCAGCGACCTACCCGGAAGTATAACGGAGCGGGCCGCTCCTCCTCCCCTATTTGGTCTTGCTCCGCATGGGGTTTACCCTGCCAGCTGAATTACTCCAGCCGCGGTGCGCTCTTACCGCACCTTTTCACCCTTACCCCCAGCCAGTAACCGAAGCTTCCGACTTGAGGCGGTATGTTTTCTGTGGCACTTTCCGTAGCCAGCGCCATGAGAGCGCCGACTCCCGGCCGTTAGCCGGCATGCTGCCCTTTGGAGACCGGACTTTCCTCCCGCATACAGCGAGCGATTGCCTGTCCGGCGGACGTTTTTCAGTATAGCAGTGAGTGCACGAAGCGGCTGCAGGGTGCAAAAAGTTCTCTGCGGGGACTGACATTTTTTCCTTGTAACCGAAACCACGAAACAAAAAAGGCGTCTTATGAACGATTTAGTGTATGATTCGATTGATCGGTCCACGCCTGTGCTTCAGGGCTGATTCAAGAGAAGTATCCGAATAACACAAGAGGGGGAGTATACATGAAGTGCCAGCGGTACGCGACGTTACTCGGCCTCTTCTTTGTCTTTACGAGCTCAGTGTTTGCCCAGGGAGTTAACACGACAGCTTCGAAAGACGACTGGGAAGAGATCAATTTCGAGTTCAACTCGCCTATCCTGACCGACGGTTACCCGAGTCTGCTGCGCCTTTCAGAAGTTTTGCAGCAGAACCCTGGTTACAAGGTCAAACTTGAAGGGCACGCCGATGTTATCGGCTCGACCCGTTATAACCAGCGTCTCGGTGAACGCCGCGCTCAGGCGGTGCGAGAGTTCCTGATCAAGTACGGTGCCAATGCCGGGCAGATCAGCGTACAGTCCTATGGCGAAACGCAGCCTAAGATCACCAACCGTTCAAGAGAAGCTCGTTTCATGAACCGCCGCGTGTTCATGACAGTCACCGATGAGGCAGGTCGTGTAATCTCAGCCGGCGGCATCAATGACGCGCTTAAAGCGATGAAGGATTTGATGGCTGCGCAGCAGAAGTGCTGCGATGAGATCCTGAAGCGGCTGGACCGGCTGGACCAGATCGCCGATATGTTGCGCAAGATGGCTACCGACAACGAAAGCCTGCGCAGTGATCTGGCTGATTTGCGGAAGGCTCATGACGCGCTTGATCAGTATGTGAAGGCGACACCGAAGCCTCTGACTCGCGCCGAAACCACTGAGATTGTCGACACGCGTACTGCCGAGCAGATTGAACGCGCGCGCATGCCGCGTTTCTCGATTCTCGGACTGAATGCGGGTTCCGATCAGAGTGGCAATCTGACCTTCACCGGTCGCGGGCGCTACTTCATGCCGTTTAAGGAGCAGTTCGCCGTTCAGATGCAGGGCGAGTACATGTACCATCGCGACCGCCAGGAAGGGCAGTTCGACGCTGGTCTTGTGAACCGCTTCGCAACACGCGCTCAAGCCGGAATCTTTGCCAGCTTCAAGCACGTGAACTTCTCGGGTCGTGACCCGGGGCGGAACATATTTACTGATCGCCCGGTCACTCAGTTCCAGCAAGGGCAGATCACCGGCCAGGGTATGTTGGGCCAGGCATCGGCGACGGTCGACTACCTCTTCGGCCGCGGACGTCTCGGCATCTTCGGCACCAAGGCGTTCCTGAACGACGCGGTTATTAACCGTATCGCTCTCTCCAGGAACGTGTTCACTGAGTACTACCTCCGGGCAATCGACCAGGTCGGCGTCAGCACGACGGTCGGCATGTTCGGCGACAGCTACCTCGAAGGCAACATCGGTTACCTGAAGAGCCAGGGCAATGCTGACCGGCTGGGCGGAACCGCTCGACTGATCTTCCCACTCAGCGATCGTTTTGCGTTCACTCTCGAAGGTGGCATGAACGAAACGCTGCTGAGCCGCGACAACACAGGCCGTGTTGTGGCTGGCTTCCAGTTCGGCAACTTCATGCGTCCGCGTGATTACATGGAAGGCTACAACGGCGTGCGTCATGCCGTGCCGACCGATGTGCCGCGCGTCCGATACGAAGTCCTGAACCGCACGGCGCGTACCGGCAACGACGCTCCCGTAGCGAATGCCGGCCCGGATCAGATCGGTGTGCCTGCAGGCCAGATCAACCTCGATGCTTCGGGTTCGAGCGATCCGGACGGCGACGCGATCACCTTCCAGTGGGTCCAGGTTTCCGGTCCCGCGGTGTCTCTTGCCGGCATGAATACTGCCCGTGCAACCTTCACCGCAGAAGAAGGTCAGAGCTATGGCTTCCGCGTGATCGTTCGCGACGATCAGGGGCAGCAGGGCGTCGACACCGTCACGGTTACCACCGGGACGACCCAGCCCGTCTCCATCGTCCGGTTCCAGGCAGTGCCCGATCGCATCCGCTCCGGCGAGCAGTCCACCCTCGACTGGCAGGTGCAGAATGCAGAAAGCGTCACGATCACCAACATCGGTCCTGTTCAGCCGAATGGTCAGCGTGCCGTTACTCCGACCCAGACCACGCAGTACCGTCTGACTGCCCGCAACCCGCGCGGCGAAGTTAGCGCAGTGGCGACGGTCACCGTGGAACAGGCGCCTCAGGCTCAGTTCGTCGCCTGCACGGCCAGCCCGACCACGATTCTGCAGGGCGAATCGACCACCATCACCTGGAACACCGCGAACGCGGACTCTGTGACCCTTTCAGGCGAAACGGGGAACATCGGCGCTGCCGGATCCCGCACCGTCTCTCCGACACAGAACACCACCTACACGCTGACGGCTACCAACGCTCGTGGGCCAGTAACCTGTACGCTCAACGTCCAGGTAACTCAGGGTCAGGTGCCGCGGATCATCAGCTTCAGCGGTAACCCAACTACGATCACTGAGGGTCAGTCGAGCACTCTTACATGGAACGTCGAGAATGCCGACACCGTGGAGATCAGTGGACTCGGCACCGTGACCAACACCGGCACGCGCCAGGTCACGCCGACAACAACGACGACGTACACTCTGACCGCTCGGAACCGCTTCGGCCAGGTGACGGGGACGGCCGCACTTACCGTAAACGCACGCCCGGTTGATCCGACTCCGGCTCCCACGCTGACAGCCTGCGTAGCGAGCCCGACCTCGGTCGTGGCCGGTAACCCGGTTCAGATCAGCTATACCGCTGCCAACGCGCAGTCGGTCACCTTCTCGCCCGCGGTCGCCGGAGCGACTCTCGCCGGTCCGGTCTCCGTCACCCCGACGGCAACCACGACCTACACGATCACGGCAACAGGAACGAACAATCGCACGGCTACCTGCTCGGTAAACGTGACGGTGACACCTGTCGCCAACCTTCCCACCGTCGTGATCGCTGGAGGCCCGATCATCGAGACCATCCAGCGAAACCTGACCCTGGATGCCTCAGCTTCGACTGATCCGGCAGGCGGCGCTCTCACCTATACGTGGGACACCAACAACCCGACAGCCGCGATCCTTGATCAGGGTCAGGCTCGCACCCGTGTTTACCTCGGCGCGCTCGCCGGTGATTACACCTTCCGTGTCACCGCCCGCAACGCCCAGGGTGCCTCGAACACAGCGACCATCACGGTCCGCTTCAAGTCAACCAACGTCTACGAGTAGTTCATTCGCCGATCGCACGAGGTGGGGACTTTACTCCCTCACCTCGTGCGAAAGCGCGAATTCAATCCCTCCAGTTGCTGCTGAACTGACGGCTTCGCCGGTTTCTCCTGAGTTTTTGGTTTTTCCTGCGGTCTTTCCCGTGGCACTTCAAGAGCTTTAATCGAAAGTCCGATCCTTCTGGCCTTCGGATCCACGGTCAGCACCTTCACCTTGACGATCTGACCTGCCTTCAATACCTCTGCAGGATCCTGTACATAACGCGAAGAGACCTCGCTGACGTGCACCAGACCGTCCTGATGCACGCCAACATCAACGAACGCGCCGAACTTCGTCACGTTCGTCACCACGCCTTCCAGCACCATTCCGGGGGCAAGGTCAGCGACATCCTTGACGTCGTCCCTGAACTGCGGAACCACGAACTGGTCGCGCGGATCACGGCCCGGTTTTCGCAATTCCTCGCGAATGTCCGTCAGCGTGTACATGCCCGCACCCGCCTTCTGAAACTGCTTGAGGTCGAGTTTCTCAACCAGCTCAGGGCGAGCAATCAGGTCAGGGATGCCGACGCCCAGGGACGTCGCGATCGCTTCGGCGATGCCATAGGACTCGGGATGAACTGCCGTCATGTCGAGCGGGTTGTCTCCGCCGCGAATTCGCAGGAACCCCGCCGCCTGCTCGAACGTTCTGGGTCCGAAGCCGGGAACGGCCGTCAATTGCACACGGGAGCGGAAACGACCATTGGTGTTCCGGAATTCGACTATCTTCTGCGCCGTACGTTCATTGATGCCCGCAACGTAGCGCAGCAGCGCCCAGGATGCGGTGTTCAGGTCCACACCCACGCGGTTGACACAGGATTCCACGGTGGTCTCAAGACCCCGCATCAACTTCTTCTGGTCCACATCGTGCTGGTACTGTCCCACCCCGATCGACTTCGGATCGATCTTCACCAGTTCCGCCAGCGGATCCTGCAGTCGGCGTGCAATAGAGATCGCGCCGCGTACGGTGAGATCGAGGTCCGGGAACTCCTGCCTCGCGATGTCGCTGGCCGAGTAGACCGAGGCACCGGATTCATTCACCACAACGCTGAACACGTCGCGGAGGTTCGCCTGGCGGAGAAAGTCCTTGACGAATGCGTCAGCCTCACGCGATCCTGTGCCGTTGCCGATCGCAATTGCGCGTACCGCGTGCTTCTCGATAAAGCCACGCAGAATTCGAAGTGAACCTGCGACGTCGTTCTTCGGCTCGAGCGGATAGATCACACCGTGGTCGACGAACTTGCCCGTGTCGTCGACGACGGCGATCTTGCAGCCCGTGCGGAGTCCGGGATCGAGTCCAAGAACAGTGATCTGCCCTGCAGGTGCTGCCAGCAGCACATTGCTCAAGTTGTCGCGGAACACGCGGATCGCCTCCTCGTCGGACCGCTCCTTCAGCTCAAGACGCACTTCGGTCTGGATGGAAGGATTCAGAAGACGCTCCCATCCGTCTTCGATCGCCTCCAGCAGGTGTGGTGTCCACTCGCCCTCGGCCTGCAGCACTTTTCGTCGAAGGTACTCAAGCGGCTGCGCAGACTCGAGTTCAATCTCGAAGTGCAGGATCTCCTCGCGGGCACCGCGGCGGATCGCCAGCATTCGGTGTGACGGGATGGATTTGGCGGGCTCACGGAACTCGGCATACATCGCGAACTTGCCTTCCGGATCGTTTGCACCCTCCAGCTTGCGACTGACTACGAGCCCGTGCTCAGTCATCATGGCGCGAAGCGCCTTGCGGAAATCTGCGTTTTCGCTGATCCACTCGGCAACGATGTACCGCGCCCCGGTCAAGGCTTCGTCAGCCGTATCTACGTTCTTTTCTGCACTGATGAACGTTTCCGCATACTCGGTCAAGGGCAGTCGTCCTGGCTTCTGATCCCACAGGAACTGGGCCAGTGGCTCGAGTCCCTTCTCACGGGCGATGGAGGCTTTGGTCCGCCGCTTCGGCTTGTACGGAAGGTAGAGATCCTCGAGTTCGTTCTTCTCCAGAACGGACTCAATCCGGGTGCGCAGCTCCGGTGTGAGCTTTCCCTGAGACTCGATCGTGTCGAGAACCGTCTGCCGTCGCTCCTCGAGCTCACGGAAGTATACCAGTTTCTCCGCGATGTCCCGAATCTGCACCTCGTCGAGATTACCGGTCGCCTCCTTGCGATACCGGGCTATGAACGGCACCGTGCCGCCTGCGTCCAGCAGCTCAATCGTAGCCACCAGGCTCTTAAGCGCAACGTTCAGTTCACGGGAGATATGAAGCAGGATCTCGGGCTTGAGAGCCGTCGCAGGATTGCTCATGAACCTACATGATAAGAGCTGTTGCGATACTGCTAACGATGCGTCCCATTCTCGCCCTGGCTGCCCTCGCGGCCAACCTTTCCTTCGCTCAAAGCAATCCCAGCTGGAGCCGTCCGTATCCTGCCCACAAGATCTTCGGAAATCTGTACTACGTCGGTACGGAGGAGCTGGCGTGCTTCCTGCTCACCAGTCCCGAGGGGCACATTTTAATCAACACTGGCCTCGAGGACAGCGCACCCTTACTTCGCGACAGCATCCGCAGCGTAGGAGCGCGCCTTGAGGACGTAAAGATTCTGCTCACGATGCAGGCGCATTTCGATCACGTCGGGGCACTGGCCGAAGTGCAGCGCATTTCGGGGGCGAAGGTGATGATTGCAGAAGCGGATGCCAGAATTGTCGAGGACGGCGGGAAGAGTGATCCGCACTTCGGCAAGGGCAGCTGGTTTAAACCTGTCAAGGTGGACCGGAGGCTGAAGCATGGTGACAAAATCACGCTGGGCAACGTTGAGCTGACCGTTGTCCAAACGCCGGGTCACAGCCGTGGAAGCGTGTCCTACACGCTCAACCTGAACGAAGGTGGCGTGGCACGAAAGGCAGCGATTGTGAACATGATGACGCTTGTAATGCCGCTCAAGCTTCCTTCGTATCCGACGATCGCCGCTGATTTCGAGACCTCATTCGCGCGTCAGAAACAGCTGCAACCGGAGATTTGGGTAGCTGCTCACGCCTCGCAGTACGACATGCAGCGTAAACATGAGGCAGGCAGTTTCGTCGATTCAGCGGGTTACAAGCAGAAGGTTGCGGAAATGGAGGAAGCATTTCGAACCGAACGGCGTAAGCAGGGCATCTGAGACCCTGAATGACAACACCGGCAAATGTTCGACAGCTCGGCTCAACAGGGCCCGGAACCTTTCCCATCGCACTCGGTTGCATGGGGATGTCGGGAATGTATGGAACCAGTGACGATGCCGAGAGCATCGCCACCATACATGAGGCCGTGGATCGTGGCGTCACGTTGCTCGACACGGGAGACTTCTACGGCACAGGCCACAATGAGACGCTGATCGGACAGGCGATACAGGGCCGCCGCGAGCAGGTAGTCCTGTCCGTCAAGTTCGGTGCGCTGCGCGCGCCCGGCGGTGGCTGGACCGGCGTCGACAACCGGCCCGGTGCGTTGAAGAACTTCCTCACGTACAGCCTCACGCGCCTGCGTAC
>DASQEG010000459.1:0-8671 GCA_035633775.1 Bryobacteraceae bacterium | reverse complement strand
GAAAGCTCCTGTTGAATACCCTCGGCGACGGACCTGGCCGGGAACAGCGTGTCCCCGAGCGCAGCGATCGCGCCGCTCACACCGACGATTAGCATCAGAGGCAGCACAACTGCAAATTGGCTCATCCGCAGTTCGGGAGTGCCGGGCCGCGAGTACCACGCGGTGAGCGCAAGCATTGCAAGCAGGATCTGCGTGTTCACGAGGTGTGCGGAAAGGTAGATCGCACGTCCTGCCGACGCATTCTGGTCCACGTACTCCAGCAGCACAAGGCCGGCACCAAGCAGGGCCTCAATCAGGATGAAGGTCAGTGAGAGCGTCGCGAAACGTCGTACGCGATGTCCCTTCCCGAAGCGGCGGAAAGCCTGCCAGCACAGAACGATAACACCGAGCAGCGCGAGGCCGCTGGTCAGGCGATGCGCCAGTTCGATCGCCGTTGCTACCGCGGGCGCTCGTGGCACCACTTCGCCATTGCAAAGCGGCCAGTGGCTGCCGCAACCAGCACCGGATCCTGTGGCGCGCACCACTGCTCCCCAGAGGATGACGGCGACGTTGTAGATGAGAACGCCCCACGCCAGACGTGTGAAAGCAGGATTGCTGGACTGCACTAATCCGAGTGTAGACTCAGGCCACCGCGTTGGGTTCGAACAGCGCGGCCACGGCGCCCGCCGGGTCGCGAATTACGCACCACTTCCCCTCGGTGCCGAAAAGCTTCGGTCCAAAAATGATCTCTCCGCCCAGCTTCTTGCATTTATCCATGCTGGCGACGAGATCGGAGACGGTAATGTAGATAAGCCACATCGGCGGCAAGCCCTGATTGCCGCCGGTAGCGTCACAGATGCCCGCCACCGGTTCCCCGCCATGTCGCGGTCGAACGTACCATTGTTCCTGAGGTCCCATCGGGACTGGCTCCCGTTCCCACCCAACCACTGCCTGGTAGAACGCACTCATCTCACCGGCATTCGCAACCGTGAGGTCAACCCAGCGGATTTGTCCAGGCGACTCGTCCAACATGCGCAAAAGCATAACAGACCAGACGTCGTTACAATTAAGTGCGTTCGCGCCCAACGGATGCCATCGCCCCTGTCTCCTGCCGGTTTTCCATCCCTTGCAGCGGCTCTTCACGGGACTGGCGTCGCCGTTGTCTGCGGTGGCAGAGCCTACACCTGGCAGGAGTTCGAATACAGGTGCCGGAAGCTTGCCGGAGCGCTGACTTCAGCCGGCCTCCAGCCCGGGGATCGGGTTGCGTATCTCAGCTACAACTGTCACCAGCTTCTGGAAGCATACTTTGCAGTGCCGATGATAGGGGCGGTATTAGCTCCACTAAACGTACGGCTTGCCCCTCGTGAAATCCGAGCCATCCTGAACCACTCTGAAGTCTATGCCTTGTTTTACGACACTCTCTTCGAGGCTGCCGTCCGCGAGCTCAGCTCCGACTGCCCTGCCCTGAAGTTCACAGCCGCTCTGGGTGATGAATGTGAGCGCATGCTCGACGCGGCTAAACCCGCTGCCGCCTCAACGTGGCAACACATCGACGAGCATGCCGCCGCAGCGTTGTTCTACACAAGCGGCAGTGCGGCCGATCCAAAGGGAGTA
The DNA here is from genome assembly GCA_035633775.1 of Bryobacteraceae bacterium. Lineage (GTDB taxonomy): Bacteria > Acidobacteriota > Terriglobia > Bryobacterales > Bryobacteraceae > JAWXCM01. The sequence continues at coordinate 7,078 of DASQEG010000459.1, read as the reverse complement.
CTGCTTAGCCACCGTGCCCTGTATCTGCACGCCGTCGACGTTGCTTCGCTGTATAGCGCTGCTCAGGCACGGGTCGACCTGCACGCGGTTCCTATGTTCCACGCCAACGCCTGGGGACACGCACATGCATCGGTCCTGCTCGGTATACCCCAGGTGATGGTGCCGAAGTTCGAGGCCGACGCGATGCTTCACCTGATCGAGCAGCACAGGGCAACAGAGGTCAATGTGGTTCCGACAATGGCGCACGCGCTCATCAAAGCAGGGCCGCGGGCCGTTCGAGATCTTCGATCTGTTCGACATGTGCAGGTTGGAGGTGCGGCCGCGCCTGCCCGGCTGATGTCCGGGCTCCGGCAGCTCTTTCCGGAGGCGCGGGTGTTCGAAGGCTATGGTCTGACGGAAGCCGGGTCTGCAGTCGCTACGTCCCTGCCGGGGTCCGCGAACCCCACAGGTGCAGATGGCCTGTGGCCGATCAGCGGTGTAGAAGTGCGCGTCGTCGACGGAGTGATGCAGGACGTGCAAAAGGATGGGAGCAGCACCGGAGAGATCGTCGTGCGCACCGACCACATGATGATCGGCTATGACCGCGATCCAGTCGCGACAGCTGAGACCTTGGCCGGAGGATGGCTCCATACGGGCGATCTCGGCGTGTGGCGGGAGGACGGCAGCTTCCAGATCGTCGACCGGATCAAGGAGATTATCATTAGCGGAGCCGAGAACATTTCGTGTGCAGAGGTCGAGCGGGCGATTTCAGAGCACCCTGACGTTGCCGAATGTGCCGTCGTCGGCGCCGCTCATTCGAAATGGGGGGAGGTTCCCGCCGCTGTCGTGGTGCTGAAGCCCGGATCGGTGCTGACAGAAGCGAATCTGTTCGAGTTTCTGAACGGGAGGCTGGGAAGATACAAGATGCCACGCATTCTACAATTCACCTCAGAGTCGCTGCCCCGTTCGGGTTCGGGCAAGATTCGAAAGCAGGAGATCCGCGCGAGGTTCGTATGAGCGACTGGCTCCTGCTGATCGACACGGACGGGGCCGACCGTGATGCGTTGATTGCCGACCTGTGGGAGGCCGGCACGACCGGCATCACTGAGGAAGACACGTGCGTCCGCGCGTTCTTCGACGGCGCTGCAGATCGCACAAGCATCCTGCACAGGCTGGCTGCATGGTCGCCCGTCCTCCAGGAAGTGGAGCCGCACGATTGGGTGCAGCATTCGCAATCTATGTGGCGGCCGCTCGAAGTGGGTGCTCGCTTCTGGCTCGTGCCGGAGTGGAGTGAAGACGGTACTCCAGGAAACCGCATCCGGCTGACGATGCGGGCGGGCATGGCGTCCGGCAGCGGCTTGCATCCGGCGACACGGCTCGCCCTCATGGCGCTCGAGCGGGTCGTCCAGCCGGGGTCAGCCGTGCTCGACGTCGGCACGGGTTCGGGAATTCTTGCCGACGCAGCGCGCCTGCTTGGGGCACGGTTCATCGCCGCATGTGACATCGATCATGAGGCGTCCGTGGAGGCCAGAGCCAACGTTCCCGAGGCGGCGATCTTCACTGGATCCCTGCGAAGCGTTCGTTCAGGCGGTTTCGACGTTGTGGTCGCTAACATCAACGTTCCTACGATCACCACGCTGGCCTCCGAGCTTGCGCGTATTGCCGCGCCGGCAGTCGTCGTGACCGGATTTCGGGAAGAAGAAATCGCCAGCGCGGCTAAGACTCTGCCGCGGACCGTGAAAGAAACTCTGGAACTGGAGGGGTGGGCATGTCTCATCTGCTGACACGACGACAACTCATGGCCGGGATCGCGGCAGCACCTGCGCTTCGTGCATGGCAGGAGCGCGCCCGGCCCGGAGAGATGAAGATCACGTCAGTCGACTTTCTGCGGCTCGAAGGGAAGCGGGAGTCGCTGGCCGGCATGGACCGGCAGCATCAGGTACAAGGCCTGCACATTTACCCGGAGCACAGGCCTGCCGAGTATCGGGATCCCGCAAATCCGACGCAGGGCACGTCGGGCGTGAGTGCGGTGTATCTCCGCCTGCGCACGGACAAGGGACTCGAAGGCATTTACGGACCCATCGATCGGGAAGCTGCCCTGATTGTAGATGCGCAACTAAAGAGTTTCGTCCTCGGAAAGGACCCTCTCGCAGTGGAAGGGCTGTGGGACAAGATGTACCGCTCGAACCGGCATGCCCGGCGCGGGACCTACATGATGGCGATCAGCGCGATCGATAACGCCGTATGGGACCTGCGGGGCCGCTACTTCAATGCACCGGTGTACCAGTTGCTGGGTGGGCCGACGCGCCGATCGGTTGAAGCTTATGGCTCCATGCTCGGCTACTCGGTGCAGCCCGAAGCTGTGAGGAAGCGGGTGGCTGAGTTCAGGGATCTCGGCTTCCGACATCAGAAGTGGTTTCTTGCTTATGGTCCGGGGGACGGAACGGCCGGTCTCGCCAGGAATGTAGAACTGGTGCGGAACCTGAGGGAGTCAGGGGGCCCCGAAGTGGAGCTGATGTTCGACGCGTTCATGGGATGGCAACTCGACTACGCCATCTCGTGGTGCAAGCAGGTCGAGCAGTACAGGCCGCGGTGGATCGAAGAAGCTTTCCCGGTGGATCGCATCGAAGCCTTTGCACAATTACGGCGCAGCACGTCGGTTCCGGTCGCCTCAGGAGAGCATTTTTACGGGCGGTGGGAAGCTCACGACTACCTGCGGGCTGGCGCCATCAGCGTTGTGCAGGCCGATCCGGAGTGGTGTGGCGGAGTCAGCGAGCTGGTGAAGATCTGCCACGTAGCCTCGCTGTTCGACGCGCAAGTCGTACCGCACGGACACAGTGTTCACTCAGCCTTGCACGTCGTAGCAAGTCAGTCGCCTTCAACCTGCCCGCTGGTGGAGTATCTGCACAGTAAGATGAAAAGCTATTACTGGTTTGAGACGGCGAAACTCGAACCAGTCAAGGGGTTCATTGCGCTACCGGACCGTCCCGGGTTTGGGATCGAGTTCGATCCGGCGCGCGTGCTTAAGCAGACGGCTGTCAGTTTTGGTGGGTGACGAGCCCGGGTAGTCCCGGCCCAAAACCGCCGGCACGCAGACCGCCGACGGGACACGCAGGCAAAACGTAGCTTGTAAGCAGGAACTGCGCGAACCCCGGTTGCGGCTGCTCGGGCGGAGGCATAAGATTTCGCTGCAGAGCCTCGCAGGCGAGCGGGTATTGCCGCAACACCTCCTGCAGGGCAGCGATCTTCGTCCGCTGTGCCGGAGTGTACAGCTTCTGCGTCTCTTCCGCGACCCGGCGTGCTTCGGCCGTCAGCTCGCGCCGGATCACTTCCAGCTCGACATACCGCATGCCAAGCGCCATGGGGTCAAGCGAGTTGCGCCCCATTTCGGCCGCGATTTCCACGTGGACTTGTGCCATTCGCTGGGTCTTCTCTGCCTGATACCGAACCAGTTGCCCAGTCAAACTGCTGATCGACGTCACCTGCGCCGACGTGAGCTCCAGGTATTGCCGCAATGGCTCGGAAATCGGGGGCTCGAACGGTCGAATCACGCCAATCTGTCCATGCAGCATGGCGGCGAACAGAACCACAAGCCAGATTTTCATGTTGTAATTATGCCTGAAACGAACGGAGCCTCATGCTGAAACTTATCGCTATCGCCGTGTGCACGACCTTCGCCTGCATGGCGGCCGAGGAGCCTTGGACGAAGGTTGAAAAGCTGCAGTCCGGACAGGAACTCCGCGTCACAACCACGGGCGCTGCGAAGCCGCTCGAAGCACGTTTCGCGGAGCTGACCGGCGACAGAGTCGTCGTCGTGGAGAAGGATACACAACGAGCGATTCCCCGCGACCAGATCGAACGTATTGACGCCCGTCCCGCAAAAGCAAAGGCGCGGATCAAAAGCGAGACAAAGGTAGAGCAGGGCCAGCTCGGCACCGGTTTGACACCGGGCGACCGTAACACCAGCAGGCCCGCACAGAACACCTCCAGCGGGTTCAGCATCGAAGGGAAGGCCGGGTTTGAGAATGTGTATCAGCGCCGGTCCGTACGGCCTGCCCAGTAAGCCTGCGTGCTACATTGGGGTCTTTCCTGCCCGATGGACCCCAGCCCTTCCCGACAAGCCGGCTCCGACTTCAATCGCCTGATCGAGATCATGGCCCAGCTTCGCGGGGCCCGCGGCTGCCCGTGGGATCGCGAGCAGACCTTCGATTCCATCAAGCCCTACACGCTGGAAGAGACGTACGAGGTTCTTGACGCAATCGATGCGCGAGACTGGCCCGGCCTTGCCGAAGAACTCGGGGATTTCATGTTGCAGGCGGTCTTCTATGCACAGATGGCGGAAGAAGCCGGTCACTTCAGAATCGAAGACGCGCTGCGGGCGATCAATGAAAAACTGATCCGCCGCCATCCGCATATATTCGCCGAAGCCGTGGCCGAGACCGCAGACGACGTCAAGCAGCGGTGGGATGAGATAAAGGCTTCCGAGAAGAAGGATGCACCCGACAAGCTGCTGCTGGACAGCGTGCCGCGTTCAGTGCCGGCGCTTGTGGAAGCCGCGCAGATCAGCAGCAAGGCCGCGAACACAGGCTTTGACTGGAGCGGTCCTGAACAGGTTCTGGAGAAGCTCGATGAAGAGCTGCAGGAGTTGACTGAGGCCCGTCGGTCTGCAAACGCTGAAGAGATCGAAGGCGAGATTGGCGACATCCTGTTCGTCGTCGTTAACCTCGCGCGCTGGTGCAAAGTCGATCCGGAACAGGCCTTGCGCAAGAGCAATGCGAAATTCCGGCGGCGATTCAACTTCGTTGAGCGCGCAGTGCGTGATGACGGCAGGAAGATCAACCAATCCTCGCTGGAGGAGATGGAAGAACTCTGGCAGCGCGCCAAAGCACAGGAGGCGCTCTGACGATCGACATTCGCGCCTTGCGCGAGCATGCCGAACTGGTGGAGGCCGTCCGTTTGCAGAAGGTGATTTGGGGGTTCGACGATGTTGAACTCCTCCCGGTTCGCCTCTTTGTTGTCGCTACCAAAGTCGGAGGCCAGGTGTTTGGCGCCTTTGACGCCGAACGCATGGTCGGCTTTCTGCTTGCGATCCCAGGCGTGAAGCCCGGTGGCCGCTCCTATCTGCACAGCCACATGATGGGCATCCTGCCTGACTACCGCGATCGCCGCATCGGACGAATGCTCAAGCTAAGGCAGCGTGAGGAAGCAATGAAGGCCGGTCTCGATCTGGTGGAATGGACCTTCGACCCCCTGGAAATCCGCAACGCGCACTTCAATATTCAGGGCTTGGGAGCAATAGTCCGCCGATACGTGCTGAATCAGTACGGAACGACCACGAGTCACCTGCACGGCGGGTTGCCTACAGACCGGTGTGTCGCCGAGTGGCACCTCGCCAGCCCGCGCGTGGAGGCTCTCCTGGCAGGCAACCCACCCGACGTTAGCCCTGCCGAGCGGATCGAGGTGCCAGGGGACATCGCCGATATCCGGATCACGGATCCGCAGCGCGCCCGTGACATCCAGCGGCGGATCAGTCACGACTTCCTCGAAAACTTCAGCCGGGGTCTGGCTGTGACAGGTTTCCAGCGGGGCAACGGCGCCGCAGCGTATCTTTTCGAACCATGGGATTCCTGATCGAGCGCATCCACCTTCGGCAAATCCGCATGCCGCTGGTCCACTTCTTCGAGACGAGCTTCGGTCGAACATTTGAGCGCGACATCATTCTCGTCGAGGTAAGCGGCAATGGCGTGACAGGCTGGGGTGAGGTCACGGCCGGGGAAAACCCCTTCTACAACGAAGAGTGGACCGAGGCAGCGTGGCTCATTCTTAAGCACTATGTCGGGCCCCGGGTCCTGAAGCAGCGTGCTTTTGAAGGCGCATCGGACGTGGCTGCATTGAGCCGCCACATTCGCGGACACAACATGGCTCGAGGAGGGCTCGAAGCCGCCGTCTGGGATCTTGAAGCGCGTTTGCTGGAGAGGCCTCTGTGGCAGCACATCGGGGGCGGCGCGCGGCGAGAGATTCCCTGTGGTGTCAGCATCGGTGTTCAGGACACGGTGCCGGATCTGCTGCGAAAAATCGAGGGCGAACTTGCTTCCGGTTATCAGCGAATCAAGATGAAAATCAAACCCGGCTGGGATGTCGAGGTTGTAGCGGAAGTTCGGCGCACCTTCCCGAACATCCTGCTGATGGCGGACGCCAATTCCGCCTATACGCTGGCCGACGCGGATCGACTGCGCCGGCTGGATGACTATGAGCTGATGATGATCGAGCAGCCACTTGCGCACGACGACATCATCGATCACGCCAATTTGCAGAAGCAGCTGCGCACAGCGATCTGCCTCGACGAGTGCATTCGGACGCCAAGGCATGCGGAGCAGGCCATCGATCTGGCTGCCTGTCGGATTATCAACATCAAGCTGGGACGGGTTGCGGGCTTCCTCGCGGCGAAACGGATTCATGATATCGCCGCTGCCGCGGGCGTGCCGGTATGGTGCGGCGGCATGCTCGAGTCCGGGATTGGCCGCGCTCACAACGTAGCGCTCTCGACGCTTCCGAACTTCACTCTGCCGGGCGACGTATCGGCAAGCAGGCGTTATTGGAGCCGGGATGTGATTCAGCCGGAGGTGAACGTGACTCCCCACGGCACCATCACAATCATGGACCAGCCCGGATTCGGCTACACGCCCGACCTGGAGCAGATTCGCAGGATCACGGTACGCGAGGAAGCGGTTGTCTCCTGAAGGCAGACCATCGCCCCTGCGGCTTTACTCTCTGCTCGCGCTGATGGTCCTGTTGTGGTCGGCAAACTACGTCGTCGGCAAGCACGTCCTGAGTCAGATCCCTGCCATGCTGGCCATCGGGCTTCGCATGCTGGTGTCGGCAGTCGCGGTCCTGCTGGTCTATGGTGTCCACCGGGGGCGCCAGCGCTCGAGCGACTGGACCCGCGCCGACCTGCCGGCTCTCGTTGGCATCGGCTTTGCCGGCGTCGGGCTGAACCAAATCTTCTTCATGCTCGGCCTGTCGATGACGAGCGTGTCCCACGCGGCGATTATGATCGGGCTCACCCCGATCCTCGTGCTCCTGCTCGCCTCCGCCAGGA
>DASQEG010000458.1:0-2788 GCA_035633775.1 Bryobacteraceae bacterium | reverse complement strand
GGTGTTCGGGCTCCACATCGCGCGCGTAGAAGGTCGGAAGCCCGAAGGCATACGTCCGCTCGCGGAGGTTCGCGAACAGATTGTGGAAGCGCTAACGGCGGAACGCCGCCAGCAGGCGCTGGAAAGCTACCTCGATTCTCTCCGAGCCCAGGCTGAAATCCGTCAAAGCAAAGCGGCAAAGTAGTACCTCGCATGAACCCGTTTCAGATCGCATCCCCTCCCCCCTGCTGCGTTCCGAGCAAGCGACGGCTGCAGCACTTCGAGGAGTCACGTGCCGTCGCCGAAGCTCGCGAACGCGTCCGTTCCGGCTCAACTGAAGGCATGATGAAGCTGGACGGCGGCAATTTCCTGATGGGAACAGAGTCGCCCGAAGCCTTCCCTGCCGATGGAGAAGGACCGGTTCGGGAAGTGCTGCAGGACGGCTTCTGGATGGACAGCCGTCCTGTCACGAACGAGCAGTTTGGAGACTTTGTGCGGGCCACCGGCTTCCGCACGGAATCTGAGCGCTTCGGCTGGTCGTTCGTGTTTCACTCGCATGTGCCGGAACAGCAGGTTGAGGATAGAGCGGGCGGCGTTACGTGGTGGTGCAAAGTCTCGGGCGCGGACTGGCGTCATCCTCACGGGCCCGAGTCGACGATCGAGGAACGTCTGAGTCTTCCCGTCCTGCAGGTCAGCTGGAACGATGCGGCCGAGTATGCAAATTGGGCTGGCAAGCGACTGCCGACGGAAGCCGAATGGGAGTATGCAGCGCGCGGAGGACTCGAACAGCGTACGTACCCCTGGGGCGATGAGCTCACTCCGGCAGGCGTCCATCTGTGCAATATCTGGCAAGGTGAATTCCCGCACAGGGACACTGGTGAGGATGGCTTTACTTCCGTGGCTCCTGCCGATGCCTATCCCGCCAACGCTTACGGCTTGTACGGGATGACCGGCAATGCGTGGGAATGGTGCTCGGACTGGTTCAGCCCGACATGGCACATGACGGCGACGAGACGGAATCCCGCTGGACCCGCGTCCGGCTCAGCCCGCGTGATGAAGGGTGGATCTTACCTGTGCCACCGGTCGTACTGCAACCGGTATCGAGTCGCTGCCCGCACGTCCAATACTCCCGACAGCGCGACTACAAACATAGGGTTCCGCTGCGTGCGGGACCTCTAGGAACCCGCGGCAGAGATATACTGCCAGCAACGCATGAAGAACAAGACTTGGGACGTGTGCATCGTGGGCGCGGGTGCAGCAGGTGGCGTGCTGGCCGCGCATCTCGCACGCGCAGGCGTTGATGTCGTGCTTGTCGAGGGCGGTCCTAAGATCAACACCCGAACCTCGTTCAACACACATGCGATGCCGCACGAGTTCCCCAATCGCCATATCCCTGTGATGAAGCCCGGCAAGGAAGGCTTCGAATCAGAACGCTCGCGCGGCGTCGGAGGCAAGACGCTGCTGTGGAATGCGGTTGCCTGGCGGCAGAGCCAGCGCGACTTCAAGGGCGCATCGTACGAGGGCGCCGGCGAGGACTGGCCCATTGACTACGCGGACATGGCGCCCTGGTACGAACGCATCGAGCGTGAGGTGGGCGTTTGTGGAAACCGAGACGGGCTTGAGGATCTGCCCGACGGCATCTTCCTTCCACCGGTGCCGATGAAGGCTAGCGATCTGCTCATCAAGAAAGGAGCGGAGAAACTCGGCGTCAAGGTGATTCACGTCCGAAAATCCACTCTAACGGTTCCGAAGCCGGGCCGGCCTGCTTGCCATTACTGCGGAAACTGCATGGCTGGTTGCGATGTCGCAGCCAAGTACAACTCGGCAGATGTTCACCTTGCTCCCGCCATGAGAACCGGCCGGCTCGAGGTCGTGCCGAATGCTGTGGTGCGTGAAGTCGTCGTGTCCGGAGAGAACAGGGTTACCGGTGTCCGATACATCGATCGTGTTAGCAAGGCGGAAGGCGAGGCTCAGGCACGGGTCGTCGTAGTGTCATGCGCCTGTGTTCAGAGCGTGGCGCTGCTCATGATGTCGAAGTCGGCGCGTTACCCCACAGGCCTGGCCAACTCGAGCGGACATCTCGGTAAGCACTTCATCCCGCATTTCACCGCTGGCGTTGAGATCTTTCTTGAGCGGCTCATCGGCAAGGAGCCCACCAACGATGAGGGCTTTCTTGATCATGCATACATTCCGTCGTTCATGCACAACCGAAAGCGCGACTATGCGCGCAGCTTCGGCATGCAATTCAACTATCAGAACCGGCGTTCTGTCGGATGGGCTCGCAACGTACCGGGATGGGGCAAGGCGTACAAGCAAGCCGTGAAGGACCGGTATCCGGCTTACGTCGTGCTGTCACCTTACGGCGAAATGATCCCGAATCCGGCCTGCTACATTGACCTTGATCCCGAGCGTAAGGACGCCTATGGTCTTCCGGTTGCGCGCCGGACTGTGGCATACGGTACGAATGATATGAAGGTTTTCGCTTCAATGACGCGATGGGCGCATGACATCGCAGTCGCAGCGGGGGCCGAGGTCCTGTCCGTTAGCAAGGAGCCTCGTACGAACCATGAGCTCGGCGGCGCGCGCATGGGAGACAATCCGCGCACGAGCGTGGTTGACAAGTTCTGCCGTACGCATGACGTTTCCAACCTGTACGTCGTGGACGGCAGCGTGTTTCCCTCGGCTTCGGAGAAGAACCCAACCCACACCATCATGGCTCTGGCCGCACGGACAGCGGACCACATCGCTACACGACTGAAGAGGAGAGAGGTATGAGCGATCAGAACCAGGAACGCCGTGAAGCGTTGAA
>DASQEG010000457.1:0-7695 GCA_035633775.1 Bryobacteraceae bacterium | reverse complement strand
AATCCGACACCGTGCCACAATTTGCCTATGATGAGAGCGTGGGCGTTGCTGTCACTCGCCGCATTGCCTCTGTTTCCGCAGAGCCGGAATCCTGTCAAGTGGACCGTCACTCCGGAATCAGCTTCGGTTTCGCCAGGAGGTCTCGTACCGCTTAAGTTCAGAGCTACGATCGACTCCGGCTGGCACATCTACTCGCTCACGAACCCTGAAGGCGGTCCTACTCCGACCACCATTAAGGTCATCCCGCCACACCCCGCGGTGGCGAGATTACGTCTGTACAGCCAGAAGCCGCATACGAAGTACGACGCCAACTTCCAGATGAACGTTGAGGCACTTGAAGGCGACGTCACTTTGCTCGGAGCGCTGGAGATTGCAGGGGAGGCCCAGCCCGGTGAGGTGGAAGCTCCACTGCTCATTCGCTACCAGGCCTGCACCGATAAAGAGTGCCTGCCGAAAAAGCTGACCGTACCCGTGAAGCTTCGCGTTCAGCCCGGCGTCGCGTCCGCTGCATGGTCCCTTCCCCCGGATTACCTTGAAGCGACAGGCCCGTCCAAAGCCGCATCACAACCCGCGCAGCAAAAGTCTGACGCTCCTCCGCAGGAGCTGGGACCATTCCTTGCCGTCGCATTCGGGTTCGGACTTGCCGCCATCTTCACGCCATGTGTGTTCCCCATGATCCCGATCACGATGAGCTTCTTCCTCCAGCGGCCTGGAGCTACACGGGGCGACAGTGTGCGGCAGGCAGTCCTGTTCTGCCTTGGTATCGTTGTGCTGTTCACGGTCATGGGTGCAGCTGTCACCGCGCTTGCCGGCCCTTTCGGCGTCGTTCAGCTCGGATCGAATCCCTGGGTGAACGGCTTCATCGCACTCGTCTTCGTTACGTTCGGCCTGAGCCTTCTCGGTGCGTTTGAGATCACGTTGCCGTCCGGGCTGCTTACCCGGATGAACCAGGCTTCCGAGCGCGGCGGCATCACCGGCACCCTGCTGATGGGGCTCACGTTTTCTCTTACCTCCTTCGCCTGCGTAGGTCCCTTTGTTGGCACGTTGCTCGCCGGGTCCGTGCAGGGCGGGGGTGTGCAACCGCTGCTCGGGATGATGGCTTTCTCCTCGGGACTCGCTGCGCCCTTCTTCGCTCTCGCACTCTTCCCGTCGTGGCTTCAGCGTATGCCCCGAAGCGGAGGGTGGCTGGCACGCGTCAAGGTGGTGCTCGGGTTCATTATTCTTGCTGCAGCACTGAAGTACGTCAGTTCCGTCGATCAGGTACTCCAGTGGAATGTTCTTACTCGCGAGCGCTTTCTGGCGTTCTGGATTGTCCTGTTTGCTCTTCCCGGACTCTATCTTCTCGGGATGCTTCGCATGGAGGGCATTCGCCAGGACGAGACCGTCGGAGTCGGCCGAACACTCGCGGGAGCGATCTTCCTCATTTTCGCGATCAGCTTGTTCCCCGGAATGTTTGGCGGTGGTCTGGGAGAACTCGATGCTTACATTCCGTTGCGAGCGGAGTCGGCAGCGGTGTCCGGCAGCAGCACCGCCACGTCCGTGTGGATGAAGAACGACCTCGAGGGCGCGCTGACGCGTGCGCGTCAGGAAAATAAACAGGTGATGGTCAACTTCACTGGTTACGCATGCACCAATTGCCACTGGATGAAGGCGAATATGTTCACGCGCCCCCAGGTCGCCCAGGCCCTCGGCAACTACGTTCTGGTTGAACTTTACACGGACGGTACCGATGCGGTCAGTGAGGCAAATCAGAAGCTTCAGGAAACGCAGTTCAGCACAGTAGCAATTCCCTTCTACGCCATCTTCGATGCGGACCGGCGGGTAGTTGGGACCTTTGCCGGCCTTACGCGCAGCGAGTCGGACTTCCTTACGTTCCTGAAGAAATCATGACAAGAGTGCTTTGTCTGCTGGTGGCGTGGAGCATGGCTGCGCCGGCACCAACAATCGTCTCGATCCGTGGCTTCAGTTCGGATGACGCCGTGAAGCAGCATGCACTTGAGCGGAAAGCTCGTGCGACTCCCGAACCCGCACGGCTGAGGGAGTATATGCGGGCAATGACGGAGGAGCCGCACATCGCCGGATCACCTCAGTCAAGGAAAGTTGCTGAGTACGCGCTGGGATTGTTCCGCAGCTTCGGGCTGAATGCCGAGTTGGAGGAGTTCGAGGCGCTGCTTCCTTACCCTACCGCTCGTCAGCTGGAATTGGTCGGCCCCGTCCCGTACAAGGCTCGTCTGGAGGAACCCAGGCTGCCCGAGGACCGGGCGTCGCGCCATCCGGGCCACATGCCCACTTACAACTCTTATGCGGCCACCGGCGATGTTACCGCACCACTGGTGTATGTCAACTACGGGGTTCCGGCAGACTACGAAGAACTACGCGGGCTTGGCATCGACGTGAAGGGCAAGATCGTGATCGCGCGCTATGGCCAGAGCTGGCGCGGGACGAAGGCAAAGGTGGCGCAGGAGAATGGCGCAATCGGTTGCCTGATCTACTCTGACCCCCGCGACGACGGCTACTTTGCCGGGGATGTTTATCCCAGGGGACCGTTCCGGCCGCAACATGGAGTTCAGCGCGGCAGTGTGGTCGACCTGCCGGTTCTGCCTGGTGATCCGCTCTCGCCGGGTTGGGCTTCTGTGAGAGGTTCCCGGCGCCTGCCCCGTGAAGAGGCCGGGTCGATCATGAAGATTCCGGTGCTGCCGATCTCCTATGGAGACGCCGAACCGCTTCTGGCCGCACTCGGCGGGCCCGTTGCTCCGCTTCCGTGGCGCGGTGCGCTCCCGCTCACGTATCACGTCGGTCCCGGTCCCGCAAGCGTGAGATTGAGGCTTGACTTCGACTGGACCAGCAAGCCGATGTACAACGTCATGGCGACGATCCGGGGAAGCGTGTGGCCTGACGAGTGGATCCTGTATGGCAATCACCATGATGCCTGGAACAACGGTGCTCACGACCCGATAAGCGGTGCAATCGCAGTACTCGAAACGGGTCGTGCGCTCGGAGAGTTGCTCAAGACCGGCTGGCGGCCGAAGAGAACAATTGTGCTGGCGCTGTGGGACGGCGAAGAGTTCGGTCTGATGGGCTCAACCGAGTACGTGGAGAAGCACGTGGCCACTCTGAAGCGGAATGCCATCCTCTACCTGAATTCCGACAGCAGCGGCACAGGACATCTGAACGCGGCAGGTTCGCCGGCCCTGCAGACTTTCTTCGCTGAGGTCCTGCGCGACGTGCGTCAGCCAGGATCAGAGAAGAGCCTGCTCGAGGCACGTCCTGAACGACAGGGCAAGCCTGTTCCCTTCGCGCTGGCTCCGGTCGGTGCGGGATCGGATTACGTCGCCTTCCTGCACCACGCAGGCATTGCGTCGATCAATGCCGGTTTCAGCGGAGGAAACGGTTCAGGCGGAATCTATCATTCGGTCTACGACTCCTTCGATTGGTACACGCGATTTTCCGATAAGGACTTCGTCCACGGGCGCGCGCTCACACAAGTAATGACGACCGCAATCCTGCGCCTGTCAGAAGCGGGCACACTGCCCTTCGATTTCAACCCGGTCGTTAGCGCCGTGAACGAGTGGATCACGGATCTGCCTGGGGCCGACACAGCGCCCGTTCGAAGTTCCCTCGACCGCCTCAGGCGTGCAGCCGAGATTTGGAACGAGAGCTTCCGTCCTGACGCTGCCGCTGCGAATGCGGAACTCATCGGAACAGAGCGCATGCTGCTGCACGAACCGGGCCTGCCTGGCCGTCCCTGGTACAAGCACCAGCTGATGGCTCCTGGTCTATATACGGGCTACAGCGCTAAGACTCTCCCTGCCATTCGCGATGCTAAAGATCCGCAAGCGGGAGTTCCGCTCGTTGCCGACGCCCTGGACCGCTATGCGCAGGCAGTGGAACGGGCAGCAACCCGGGTAAACGCGCGTTAGCTCTGCCCGACCAGATCTTCGATCCACGTTAAAGCTGCATGGGCGGCCGGCCATCCGATGGTTGTGATTGCGAGCACAGCTACGTGCCGGAGCTCAGCCGGCGTGGCTCCCGAGTTTAGCGCCTGACGCACAGCCGAGTGGACTGCACCCTCATGACGGTTGCCAACCGCGATTGCAAGCTTCACCAGGCGGCGTGACCTTTCATCGAGCGGCCCCCCGGCGTCGTGGCACGCCTGCGCAAGCTCAGAGAATGCGCGCCAGACGTCGGGGTAGTGGCTCTCGAACCTCGAGAGCTGGGATGGAGGCTTATCATGTTCGTTCATCAACTGCAAGGGTAGTGCACTCGTGATAGCTTGTGTGGCATGACCCGTCGCGTTCTCGCTGTGACCCTGGCGGCTTCCATGCTCAGTGCGGCCGACTTCCCGTCCGCACAGATATCCAACGGCGCAGTGACTGCCAGCTTTTATCTTCCGGATCCGGAGAAGGGCTACTACCGCGGCACACGATTCGACTGGTCGGGTGTTATCAACAGCCTGCGAACGAAGGATCACGAATACTTCGGCGTGTGGTTTGAGAAGTACGATCCGAAGCTGCACGACGCGATCACCGGCCCTGTGGAGGAGTTCATAACAGGAGATTCCAGTCTGGGCTATGAGGAAGCTGGGCCGGGCGGGGTTTTCGTGCGCATTGGCGTTGGCGCAGTGCGGCGTCCTGCGGACGAGACAAAGTACCAGCGCTTCGGAACTTACGACATCATCGATGCGGGTAAGTGGACAACTCGATCGGCTCGGGACCGCGCGGAGTTCACCCACGAACTCGGCGATCACGGCGGCTACTCGTATCGGTACACCAAAGTGGTTCGCCTAATGCCGGACAGCAACGAACTCCGAATTGAGCACACGTTGCGAAACACGGGCAAAAAGCCGATCAGCACCATGCAGTACAACCATAACTTCTTCACCCTGGACGGTCGGACCACCGGTCCTGATACGTCAGTGACCTTTCCGTTCACGCTTAAAGCAAAGCAGCCCGTTCCCGCGGATCTGGCGGAGGTCTCCGGCGGCAACATCGCTTACAAGCAGGAGTTGCCAAAAGGCAAGAGCGTGTTCGCCGAGTTCGAGGGCTTCGGCTCGCAGGAGTCAGACTTTGACATCAACGTGACGAATAAAGCCTCCGGCGCGGGTGTACGCATACGCGGCGACCGTCCGATCGCAAAACTGATCTTCTGGTCCATCAGCACCACCGTGTGCCCCGAACCATATATTCAGATCGATGCCGCGCCTGGTGAAGAAGCGCGCTGGACGTACACCTATAACTTCAAATGATCCGAACTATTGTGTGCCTGGTTATCGCAGCGCTTGGGTTGAGTGGTCAGGAATGGCGCAAAGCTCCATCATCGGCGTGGAAACAGCTTTTCAACGGACGTGACCTCACCGGCTGGACTCCGAAGATACGCGGCTTTCCGCTGGGCGATAACTATGCGAATACCTTCCGGGTCCGTGACGGCATGCTCGAGGTCTCCTACGACAAGTACGACAAGTTCGCCGAACGGTTCGGGCACCTGTTCTGGCGCGACAAGCACTCCAGCTACGTCGTCGCCGTGGAGTACCGGTTTATCGGCGAACAAGTACCCGAAGGTCCAGACTGGGCGTGGCGGAACAGCGGCATCATGCTGCACGGACAGGATCCGAAGACGATGGAGAAGGAGCAGGATTTCCCGATCTCAATCGAGGTCCAGCTGCTGGGCGGCCGCGAGAAGGGCGAGCGTACGACGGCAAATCTTTGCACGCCCGGCACACATGTAGTCATGAACGGCGCTCTCGAGACACGGCACTGCATCAATTCGAAGTCCAGGACCTTCCGCGGTGACCAGTGGGTGCGGGCGGAAGTCGAGGTCCGTGGCGGCAGGACGATCCGTCATTTCGTTAATGGCGAACTCGTGCTTGAGTATGAGAAGCCTCAGGTCGGCGGCGGCAACGTCATCAACTTCCGACCGGAGGCGAAGCCTGACGGACAGATCCTCGAGTCCGGTTCGATTTCGTTGCAGTCGGAAAGCCATCCTGTGCAGTTCCGCAAGGTAGAACTGCTGCCGCTGGACTGACTGTCAATCCGACTCGCGCGTCTTTGCAACTGCCTCGTCGTACACGCGAAGGAAGAAGTCGCGGGCCGTCGGTGCAGCGCCGACCTGGTACTCTGATTCGGCACCTGATCTGCGGATAAATCCGAGGTAGCCGTCCCAGCCCATGTCGTTCATGACGAACTCCAGCGCCTCACGCTGGCCGTTCGGAAGATTTGCCCAGGAGATGTCGAAGACCTGGCCGGTGCAGTGCGACACGAAGTCACGTCCAGTCTGCCTGTTCTGTTCGGCATCCCGCGGCACCACCAGTGATGTGATCTGAAGCGGGACGAACTTCTCGCCGCGCGGCTTCATTGCTTCGTGGAGCCGGCGTGTTTCATAGGCGATGTAAGCCAGCGTTCCGAGCGCAGCAGGTGAGACATGATGGTACAGATCACGATTCACAGGGTCGTCGCGTCCGATCAGTGGCGACAGGGCGAATCCAAAGAACTCAGGGTTATCGAAGGCTCGCACCAGACTGCGCCCGCTCTCCTTGCGCAGCTCCTCGCAGTTGTTGAACGCAAGGTCCTCCGGCGTGAGCCACACACTCAGGCGGTGCGGGGCCCGTTGAATTGGATTCGTGCGATTCCGGTACTGCTCGAACAGACGTGTAAATTCCGCCGGCTTCGTCCGATATAGTTCCAGCAGCTGCTGTGCGCGCATGATGCGGAACCAGTAGGTGGGAGAGTAGTCCCGCTCCATGTGGTGCTGCAGTGCATCGTAGAGTTCACGCCTGAGTCCCGGGTGCGCGCCAAAGAAGGTCCGTGCGACGGTGATCGGCTGCTTGACGCCCGCCCGTTCTGCAATCGCGCGCATCTCGGTCATACAGCCGGTGCCGCAATGGTAGGCGAACACGGCCCAGTCGCGTCCATACTGCTGGTCGAGGCGAGCCAGATAACGAGCGGCCGCCGGTACCGCTTTGGCGGGAATCAGCCGTTCATCCCTCAGCAGCACCTGATACGGGATCCGGCGCGTCTGCTTCTGCCATAAAAGCTTGCCCTTTTTCCGGACCTGCCGACGCTCCACCACCGTCCGGTATCTCTTCCCATAGATCATGCGCAAGCCCATCATCTGCGCAGTCGCACCCGAGATCTGCATCATCCCCTTGGGCCCTGCATAGCTTTGAGCGTTAGGCTTGCCCCAGCTCTCCAGGTAAGCAATAGCGGCGATCAGCTGCGGTGGCAGGCCGCTGACATTACCTGCCTGGCGGAACAGAGGCTCCAGCCTGGTGATACGCTCGGCACCGGCCAGCGCTTCAGGATCCCGCATGATGGCAAATGTCTGTGACTCGATCATCAGCTCGGCGCGGCGGGCGAGCACGGCATCGGAGATCGTCTCGCGTCCGGCACCGATGCCGGAAAGGGTGGTCGAAGGTGTGAAGGAGACCGGACGGCGCGAGAGCCATCCGAACTGCGGGACCAGCAAGGGTACCAGCAGGGTGGCGGCAAAGGTGGATCGCATGACCTCTTCTAAAGATGACGCCAAAGGCGCCTAAACAGTTTGCAGCTTTATTCTATCGAGTGGTTACGCTGTCTCCCATCGTTCGGACCAGAGTCTCGAGCTCCTCGATGCGTCGCGTGAGGTCGTCGATCGCCTGGCCTTGCGGGTCAGGAAGCCTGCCATGCTCAAGATTACCGTCTTGCTCAGATACCCGGGAGC
>DASQEG010000456.1:0-13945 GCA_035633775.1 Bryobacteraceae bacterium | reverse complement strand
CTTCGAGGAACGAAGGATCGTTCATTAGGTTCAGCGCCTGCAGCGGAGTATTCGTCCGAGTGTCCCGCACCGAGCAGACTTCGCGATTCGAGGCGTCGAAGTTGACCATGTACGGTGGCGGAATCGTACGTCGCCAATACGTGTACAGGCTCCGCCGGTATCGGCCTTCGCCCGCGTCAGCGACGTACCCGGTCCCTCCGGCAAGCTCCTGCCATAACCCGGGAGGCTGGGGCGGCTTGACCGATGGACCGCCGATTTTCTGCACCAGCAAACCCGATACGGCAAGCGCACTGTCGCGAATTGCGTCGGGTGTAAGGCGCAGCCGCGGACCACGCGTAAGCAGCCGGTTTTCAGGATCACGGGCCAGCAGCTCCGGTGTCACCGCCGAACTTTGCTGGTACGTCTCACTGGTCACGATTGTTTTCAGAATGTGGCGCACGTTCCACCCGCTGTCCATGAACTCGACGGCAAGCAGATCCAGCAGCTCGGGATATACGGGCCATTCACCTTGCGAGCCAAAGTCCTCCGTCGTCTTAACCAGACCCACGCCAAACAGCATCTGCCAAAAGCGGTTGACCGTCACGCGAGCCGTAAGCGGATTGTCACGCGAGACCAGCCACCGTGCAAGTGTCAGCCGGTTCGCCGTCATGCCTTCGGGAAGTTGGGGCAGGAAGGAGGGAACGCCAGCGCTCACGCTCTCGCCGGGAGCATCGTAGGCGCCACGCTTCAGGACGTGAGTCTGGCGAGGCGCGGCATCGCTCATCACCATCACACTGGGAAGCGAGCGATAGAACTTGTCACGAGCCGTCCGGGCCGCGATTCGTTTCGCTTCAGCACTTCGTACGGACTTCGGAGCCGCAGTCGCCAGCCAGCAGAGCCGGGCTCTATGCGTCTCGTTTGTGCCAGCGATTACCTGCGCTTCCTCCTCCGGCAATGCGCGGCTGTAGACACGCACATCGGCGATGTCGCCCGCAAAGCGCAGGCCTGCTCCGCCGCCGATGCGAAACGGCACCTTGAAGTTCATGGGCCAGTTCAAATCATCGAAGAGGACCTTCAATTTCTGTGGCTGACCATTCACGTACATGCGAACGCCGGCAGCGTAACGGCTGCCGTCGTATGTCACTGCAACGTGACTCCAGCGGTCCATCGGCAGCGGCTGTTCAGTCTCGAGGCGCATGCCGATGTCGGTCCAGCGAAAGACAACGTGGAGGCGGAGCTTGCCGTCGATCAGGTGCAGGCCATGACCTGAGCCCTCGGCATGATCCTCGTCATGCGAAAGAATCGAGCCTGTCGGCTTCTCTGGGCGCACCTTCGCGGAGAATGTGAAGGGCTGGAGGTAATCGAAGTTGGCAATGCCCTTATCGGCTTCGACGACCTCTGACCCGTTGAAGTGCCGCGAATCGTCCCAGCGGTATTGCAGGCCGTCTGTGATCGTCCACTCTGGCGGAGCCGCCCATGTCTGAAGCGCTTTGCGAATCGAAGGTTGAAGTGTCTTCCAGTGTGTCTCGGCTTCAGCTACAGTACCGTCGAGCGATGCAAGCTTGCGTTCCTGTTCCGGTGTCGGAGCCTTGATCATCGGCTCGTCATTGCCGAAGTTGTACACCAGGCCCTTCTCCGGAACATTGTTGAAGAACGCGAACAAGCGGTAGAAGTCCTTCTGCGAGATGGGATCGTATTTGTGGTCATGGCAGCGGGCACACCCGGCAGTCAGGCCCATCCACACGGTCGCAGTTGTCTCCGCCCTGTCCGCCACGTACTCGGTGCGATACTCCTCGGGAATGATGCCGCCCTCTGCCGTGGTCCGGTGGTTGCGATGAAACCCCGTCGCGACCTTCTGCGAGAGGGTTGCGTTCGGAAGCAGGTCGCCGGCGATTTGATCGACGGTGAACTGGTCCCACGGCATGTTGCGGGCAAAGGCGTCGATCACCCAGTCCCGCCAGCGCCACATCTCGCGTACTCCGTCCGTCTGATATCCGTTGGTATCCGAGTATCGAGCGGCTTCCATCCACCGGGTCGCCATCCGCTCGCTGTATGCGGGAGATGCGAGCAGCCGGTCCACTGCGCGCTCATATGCACCGGGCGACGTGTCCACGACGAAAGCGTCCATCTCACGCACTGTGGGCGGCAGGCCAGTGAGGTCCAGCGTTACGCGGCGGAGCAGAGTTCGCTTGTCGGCGCGCGCCGATGGCTTAAGCCCTTCCTTCTGCAGGCGGCCCGCGACAATCGAATCAATCGTTCCCTGGGGCCGGCGAGGCGGGATGAACGACCAGTGCTGCTCCCACTTCGCTCCAGCTTCGATCCACCTGCGGATCGTATCTGTCTCAGCCGACGAGAGCTTGTCGTGCCCGGCCCACGACGGAGGCATGCGCTTGGCTTTACTGTCCGTCGTAATGCGCTGATACAAGGGACTGTTATCGGCGTTGCCCGGTATAACTGCGCGGCTGGGTGAGTCAAGGCGAAGGACGGTTTTGCCGCCAGCCGCACCGGGGCCATGACAAGCGAAGCACTTATCGGACAAGATGGGGCGGACATCGCGGTTGAACTCTGGCGTCTGGGCGGAGCAGCAGAGGGATAGCGCGATGCTCAGCGACAGCCGCACGTGCATGAACCAATCTTATGACAGCGATACAGTGTTTTAGGTGGCCTACACTTTTTCCCGGCGATCGTTGATGCTGAGCAGCATGGCTGCTGCCGCGCACGGCCAGAGCCACGGCTCCCGGCCCAACATTCTCTGGATTCTGACGGAGGACATGAGCCCGCAGCTCGGCTGCTACGGCGAGCCGCTGATCCAGACGCCAAACCTGGACCGGCTTGCGGCCGAGGGCGCACTGTTTCGACACGCGTTCACGACGGCACCGGTGTGTTCGGCCTCACGATCGGCGCTCGCCACGGGCATGTATCAGACCGCCATTGGGTCGCACAATCACCGAACGATTCACAAGAAGCCGCTGCCCACTCCTGTGAGGCACTTTTGCGAGTACCTGCGCGATGCCGGCTACTACACTGTTCTGTCAGCACCGGCGCCTGGGATGCGTCAGCCGGGCGGCGGAACCGGCGCCGCCGGGTCAGGCAAGACCGACTACAACTTCACTGTCGAGAAGCCGTTCGACGGCCGTGACTGGTCAACACGGGCACCTGGTCAGCCCTTCTTCGCGCAGCTCACGATTCAGGAAAGCCACAAGGGAGTTGGGTGGCCACTGGGACGCAAACTGACGCCCAGGATCGATCCCGCGAAGCTGGTGCTGCCGCCGTATTACCCCGATCATCCGATCGCCCGCGACGAATATGCGAACTACCTGGAGGCGATTCAGCTTGTCGATGTGTACGTCGGCGACGTTCTGGCGCGATTGAAGAAAGAAGGACTGGACGAGAACACGATCGTCATTCTGATGGGCGACAACGGCTCCTGTACGTACCGCGGTAAGCAGTTCCTGTATGAAGGTGGGATCCGGGTGCCGTTGGTCGTGCGCTGGCCGGGCCGATTGAAGCCGGGTACCGTGCGCGAAGACCTGATCAGTGGGGTAGACGTTACAGCAGCCGTGCTGGCGGCGGCGGGAGTGCCGTTACCAGCCCATCTGCACGGGCGCGATTTTCTCGCCCGGAATGCGCAGCCGCGAGAGCACATCTTTGCTGCCCGGGACCGCTGTGACATAGCGACGGAACGCCTGCGCTGTGTGAGGGACGGTCGGTATAAGTACATCCGCAACTACCTTCCCGCAATTCCGTACATGCAGGCCAATCCGTACAAGGAGAAGGAATACCCGACGTGGAACCTGGTCAGGGATCTACATCGCGCAGGCAAACTGAACCCCGTGCAATCACAGTTCGTGGCCGACAGTAAGCCCGTCGAAGAACTGTACGATCTGCAGTCCGACCCGCACGAAGTCCGCAACCTCGCCGCCGAAGATCAGCATGCGTCGAGGTTGCGATCCATGCGAACACTGCTCGAGAACTGGATCGCGGAAACGCACGATCAGGGCGCAATTATGGAAGATCCGGTCGAGATCCACCAGAACTACTTCAAACGAGCGTGACCGTTGTCGCAACCGCGCCGTTCGCCGGCGTCAAAACGCGTAGCGTAGGCCGAGCTGGATTCGACGGTTGCCGCCCTCGGTTCCCCATTGATTGAGAAAGTTCGCCGAATTGATTCGTGACTCGGGGATGCCGAAGTTTCGAGTATTTGTCACGTTGTAAAACTCGGCGCGGAGCTGGATCCGGTGTGTCTCGGTGATCGCTGTGTTTTTGATCAGCCCGAAATCGAGGTTACCGATGCCATCAGCTCGCAGGATGTTGCGGCCTGCGTTGCCGAGCGGGTTCTGCAATGTGACGTTTTCAAATAGAGACGTGACCGATCCGTTAACAGCGGCGTTGCGGTTATACGCACGCATCTCCGTCACGTTCATGCTTGCCAGGTCCAGATCCGTCGCGACATTCGGCCGAATGGAGTTTCCGACCAGTCCATCGATACCGGAGAGCCGGCCGCCCGGATCGATGCCCGCGAGGGGCGTAAACGGCGCGCCTGACTGCAGTGTGAGAAAGCCGTTGACCTGCCAACCGCCGAGCACTTTTCCAAGAGCGCCTTTCTGCTCTCGGAGGAACGGCACTTCCCACACTGTCTGCAGTGTCAGCCGGTGCGGTCGATCGTATGAAGACCGGCCCCGGTCTGCGGCCCGATTATACGAATCCTGAGCAACGGCGACATCGCCTGCGGTTGCCGCGTTGAAGACTTCCGACGCGTTGTCGATGAACGAGCTCCAGGTGTAGG
The DNA here is from genome assembly GCA_035633775.1 of Bryobacteraceae bacterium. Classification (GTDB taxonomy): domain Bacteria; phylum Acidobacteriota; class Terriglobia; order Bryobacterales; family Bryobacteraceae; genus JAWXCM01. The sequence goes on along the minus strand of DASQEG010000456.1, from coordinate 9,180 downwards.
CAGCCGAGGCGACCAGGCCGCTGCTGTACCGCTTCTCAAGCTGTGTCTGTAGTGAATGATAGATGGACGAGGCGGCGTTGCCGCGCTGCCGAATAACGCCACGAGTCGGGTCCTGACGAACTGTGCCTCGTGCCCCGGGAATCGGAACGATGGGGTTCGCATCGATGGTCTGGAACAGAGCGGTACCTTTCGTGCCGACATAGCCGACAGTGGCCGCCCAGTCCTTTCCAATCTGCCGTTGCACGTTGACGCTAACCTGCTCGGCGTACGGCGAGCGGAAGTCGGACGTGATGTTTGTGCGCGTCAGTAGCAGTGGATTTGCGGGAATGATCGGGTTTCGCTTGAGGTTCTCGACGGCCGCGAAGCCGCCGACGGTGCCACCTGCGGGAGAGGAAGAGATCACGAAGGGAAACGCCGAGAAGATGTTGAGCCCGATGTTCACGAACGAGTAGTCGTACGTGCGTGCGTATCCACCGCGCAACACCGTTCCCTCCGTAACTCGGAAGTTAAGGCCGATGCGCGGAGCCCAGTTGTTGTGATCGCCTCCGGGCCACGTACCGAACGCGAACGCTGGGTTGTTGTTCTGGCTTTGCAGAATACGGTTGTTCAGCTGCTGAAGGCGGCTGAGTGCGTCGCCCATGCTCTCGTACCGGAGCCCGTAGCTCAGAGTCAGGCGCCCGTTGACCCTCCATTCGTCCTGGGCAAAGAAGAAGTAGTCGTTCCAGCGCCCGTAGAAGAGCGTTTCGCCGCCCGGAAGCGGTGTGTTGACCTGAGCAGACTGGATGACGTCATTCACAAGCGTGTTCAGGTCTTCGTACACCAGACGACCGCGAATCGTAGGCAGGAAGAGGCTCACGTAGTCGGTGTAACGCAGGTCCCCGCCAAACTTGATCGTGTGGCTGCCGCGAATCAGCGACATGTTGTTCGTGACCTGGTACGTGTTGTTCCGGCGAAACTGTGGAAGATTGACAGCGAGGCCGATGGCGGTTCGGGTGGGTGCGGCGTTGAAGCCGACGAGCCCCAGAGTGTTGACTTCAATGGAGGGGATGCGTTCGGCCAGCTCGGGATTGCTGGCATTGGTAACCTGCGCAAAGCGGTTGTAGCCGAGTCGGAGTTCGTTGAAGGTTGTCGGAGAAAAGGTCGAATTCAGGTACGCCATGGCGGCCTGCCGGCGCGTGGGCACGGTGTTCGTAAGCCCGGCAGGAGTGGCCTGGCCTGTTCCGCTGATCAGGCCGTCATCGTAGTTGTAGCGCCCGCCCAGCATGTGTCGTTCACTGAGCCTGTGATCTATGCGGCCCATTGTCTGCCAGTTGTCGAACTTCTGTGCAGCGGAACCAGTCAGGGAACCTAACTGGACAATGCCCGTCTGGCCGTTGAACGTGAAGGGAGCTGTACGGTCGATGGGGCTTTGTGCAGGAGGCAGATTCTCCAGCAGCGCACGAACAGTAGGTTGCGTACCGGCAATTGACTGCAGTACCTGGCGACCAGCCTCCGTCGGCACGCCTTCAATTGTGTTGCCGCTGCCCAACCGCCGGTCGGTCCAGCGCAGCAAAGATCCAAAGAAAAACGTCTTGTCCCGGATGACACGACCGCCCAAGGTGCCACCAAACATGTTCTCGACCCGGAATGGTGCTTTCTGGAAGAGCGAATTCGTGCGCCCCTGCGTCTCGTCAAGGTTATTGCGAGAATTCAGCCTGTTGTTGTTGTGGAACCAGAAAAGACTGCCGTGATAGGCGTTGGTGCCGCTCTTAGTGATGATATTCACCACGGAACCTGCGGCACGCCCGTACTCCGCGTTGAACTGATTCGTGATCACGCGAAATTCGGCGACGATGTCCTGATTGTTGATGCCGGCGCTAAGACCGGTAACACTTGGGTCGTTGACGTCCTGGCCGTCGAGCATGAAATTGTTTGACCGTGTGCGCATCCCGTTCACAGAGAACGATGGCGCAGTGGCTTCCGTCCCCGCGTTGCCGCCGGACGCGAATGTCGACTGACCCTGCTGAAGCTGGCTTACACCCGGGACATTTAGTGCGAGATTGATGATGTTGCGGTTGGGCGAGAAAGGCACCTCCGCAATGCGCTTTGTGTCGAAGTTCGTGCTGACCTCTGCGCTGGTCGTGTTGATTAACGGCGCATCGGCGATGACGCTGACCGTCTCGGATGTTGCAGCAACCTGCATCGCGACGTCGATCTCAGCCTGCTGATTCAGCCTCAGCGTGATAGGCCGCTGGACGTAGCGCGCAAAGCCCTGCTTCTCGACCGTGAGTTCATACGTGCCCGAGGGCAGCAGCGGCACGCGAAAGCTGCCGTCAGTGGCGCTGACCGTACCGCCCGTGATGTTGGTTTCAATGTTGCGGACGGTGACTTTGGCATCCGTCATCACGGCTCCGCTCGAGTCCCGAACGGTGCCGAGGATGTCTCCGGTGGTGGTCTGCGCGACGACGGAAGTCAGCGCTGCACCCAGCACCGAAACAAGCCTGCAGATCTTGTGCATACTCCCCCTGATATTCACGGACGAGCAGGGCGACGCCTGGTCCGCCCGGCCGGATCTGCTGGTGACAGTATCCGGCAGGAATGATGAAGGGAATGATACAGCGGATGGAGAAAACTCGTCAACACCGCCTTAAGTGCCGGGGGGACGGATAGCCAGGACGCGGTCGCACAGCAGGTTATGCGGGCGGACTCGATGAAGGCTCAATCATTGCCCGTATCGCCGACCTTCAACACAGCAAGGAAAGCCTCCTGCGGGATGTCGACGCGACCAACCCGCTTCATTCGCCGCTTTCCTTCTTTCTGCTTCTCCAGCAATTTGCGCTTTCGTGAGATATCGCCGCCGTAGCACTTGGCCAGCACGTTCTTGCGGATGGCAGAGATCGTTTCGCGGGCAATGATCTTGCCTCCGATCGCTGCCTGCAGAGCGACCTCGAACATCTGTCGCGGGATCAATCGCCGAAGCCGCTCGATGAGATCCTTACCGCGGTCATACGCGAAGTCACGGTGAACGATGATGCTCAGCGCGTCTACAGAGTCGCCGGCGACCAGCACGTCGAGCTTGACCATGGGTGACGTTCGGTACCCGGCCAGGTGGTAGTCGAGCGAGGCGTACCCGCGCGAGCAGGACTTCAAGCGGTCGTAAAAATCGAGCACGATCTCATTCAGCGGCAGCTCGTAAACCAGCAGCACTCGGCCGCCACCGAGATACTCGAATTTCTTTTGGTTGCCGCGCCTCTCTTCGAGAAGCTTCAGGATTTCGCCGATGAACTCTTCGCGGGTGATTACCGTGGCTTCGATAATCGGTTCTTCAATTTTGCCGATCTCGGACGGATTGGGGAACTTGGTCGGGTTCTCAACGGTGACCTGCTCGCCATTGCTCAGGGTTACCTGGTATCGCACCCCAGGCGCTGTGGTGATGAGATCGATGTTGAATTCACGCTCCAGCCGCTCCTGGATGATCTCCATGTGGAGCAGGCCGAGGAAGCCGCATCGAAAGCCGAACCCTAGTGCAGCCGAGTTCTCCGGCTCGAAGTTGAACGCGCTGTCGTTCAGGCGAAGTTTCTCGAGGGCGTCGCGCAGCAGGCCATGCTCGTGGCTTTCGACGGGGTACAGTCCGGCGAAGACCATCGGCTTGATCTCCTGAAAGCCCGGCAGCGCTTCGGTCGCGGGGTTGCGCTCATCGATGATGGTGTCGCCGATCTTCGCGTCTGACACGGTCTTTATGTTGGCGGAGAGGAAGCCAGCCTCACCGGCCGAGAGTTCATCTACCGGCACCGGCTTCGGCGACTGAAACCCAAGTGCCTCGATCTCATAGATACCGCCGGTGGACCACAACCGTACCTTCTGACCGATGCGCAGGCGTCCGTCGACAACGCGAACCAGGATGATGACGCCGCGATAAGGATCGAACCACGAGTCGAAAATCAGGGCTCGCAACGGCGCCTCGGGATCGCCGGAAGGCGGCGGCACACGCCGCACCACTGACTCCAGGATCTCTTCGATGCCCAGACCCTGCTTGGCGCTGGCCAGCACTGCGTCGCTCGCGTCGAGTCCAATCACCTGCTCGATCTGTTCCCGGATCCGGTCAGGCTCGGCGGAGGGCAGATCGATCTTGTTGATGACCGGGATAATTTCGAGATTGTGATTCAGCGCGAGGTACGTATTGGCCAGCGTCTGGGCTTCGACACCCTGTGAAGCGTCCACAACAAGCAGTGCGCCTTCACATGCCTGAAGGCTGCGCGAGACCTCATACGTAAAGTCCACATGACCTGGCGTGTCGATCAGGTTGAGCTGATACTCCTTGCCTTCCTTCGTGCGGTACTCAAGGCGCACCGCATGCGCCTTGATGGTGATGCCACGTTCGCGCTCCAGGTCCATGGAGTCAAGAACCTGGTCCATCATCTCTCGCTGAGAGAGGGCCCCGGTGTACTCGAGCAGGCGATCGGCCAGCGTAGATTTCCCGTGGTCGATGTGCGCAATGATCGAGAAATTTCTAATATTTGCGGGGTCCATGCGGTATGATGAGGGCTGTTTTCAGTATCCCATATGGCGTTTCGGAACATCGTCGCGGAGACGGGCACTGATGGTGTCTCAGTCGTCACGATCAACCGCCCCGAGAAGCTGAACGCCCTGAACGTTGACACGATTTTCGAGATCTCGCAGGTCCTCGACACGATTGCCGACGACAATGCTGTTCGCGGGCTGATTCTGACGGGAGCGGGCGAGAGGGCATTCGCTGCCGGTGCTGACATCGTCGAGCTCGCGTCGGTGGACCCGCTCGGAACGTCCGAGCTGTCACGACGAGGCCAGTCCGTGTTTCGCAAGCTGGAAACAATGGGCAAGCCGTCTGTTGCGGCCATCCAGGGCTTTGCACTCGGTGGAGGGCTGGAACTCGCGATGGCATGCACGCTGCGGGTGGCGGCCGAAACAGCGAAACTGGGCATGCCCGAGGTGAAGCTGGGCGTTATCCCGGGATACGGCGGTTCACAGCGCCTGCCGAGACTCGTAGGCCGCGGTCGCGCTCTCGAGATGCTGTTGACCGGTGACCCGATCGACGCAACGGAGGCGTGGCGAATCGGCCTGCTCAACAAGGTGGTCCCCCCTGCCGAGCTTATGACTGCTGCCCGCGCTCTGTTGGGCCGCATCGTCGTGAACGCGCCCCGAGCCCTGCACCTCACGATGAAGGTGCTGGACGCGGGGCTGCAGTGCGGGCTCGATGATGCCCTGCAGCTGGAAACCACAGCTTTCGGGCTGATTGCCGCGTCAGAGGATCGCACCGAAGGCATACGTGCATTCGTCGAAAAACGAAAGCCTGAATTCCGCGGGAAATAATGGGAAGGATGATCGAAGGCAATCTCGACGCGCGAGGCCTGAGGCTCGCCGTTGTGGTATCGCGGTTCAACAGCTTCGTAACCGACCGGCTGCTCGAAGGTGCGCTGGATGCGGTCCGCAGAACCGGCGGCGATGTCGGCGCAATTGAGCAGATCAGGGTGCCCGGATCGTGGGAGATGCCGGTTGTCGTGGCAGAGCTTGCACGGCAGAAGCGCCACGACGCCATCATCTGCCTGGGGGCGGTAATCCGGGGAGACACTCCGCATTTCGATTACGTTGCAGGTAACGCGGCTGCGGGTTTGGCACATCTGAGCTCTGAGACCGGAGTGCCGATCGCATTCGGAATCCTGACGACCAATACTGTAGAGCAGGCTGTTGACCGGGCGGGTGCAAAGAGCGGCAACAAAGGCTTCGATGCGGCTATGACTGCGATTGAAATGGCGAACCTTCTTCGGACCCTGCGCGACTCTGCGGAGAAACAGGCCTGAATGTCGCGCCACCGCTCACGGCACCGCGCCGTTCAAATCCTTTACCAGTGCGACCTCCGCAACCTTTCCCCTGAGGAGAGCATTCGCAACTACTACGGCGGGCTGTACAGCGAGGAAGCAGAGGAGCGCCCGGGCAATGACGGCTTCATGGAGGAACTCGTCCGCGGCGTTATCGCGAGGCGCTCAGATATCGACCGCAGCATCGACGAGCACTCAGAGCACTGGCGCGTTCAGCGCATGCCCGCTGTCGATCGCAATATCCTGCGGCTCGCGATTTACGAGCTGATGACCGGACAGCTGCCCGCACCGGTGGTGATCGACGAAGCGCTGGAACTCGCACGGCGGTTCGGCGGGCGTGACACGCCTGCCTTTATCAATGGAGTGCTTGACGCGATTCACCGGAGCCTGCCATCGAAACCTGCGCAGGATGCTTCACCGGAAGGCTGACCGTCACCGTCGTTCCCTCGCCTCGCCGACTGGCAATCGCGATGTCGCCCCCATGGTCCCGGATCATCTGACGGGAACTGAACATACTCCAATTTCCGGTCGAGACACGTCCGTCTGTGACTTTGAACTCGGGATCGAAGAGATGCGTCAGCTGATCGGGATCAAGACCGCGGCCCTCGTCTTCAAACCGCACGATAATGGTGTCGTCCATCAGGGACGAAGAGACGCGGACGATTGTGCCGTCGGCAGCAGCGTCGCAAGCGTTGCCGAGCAGGTTCGCAAATACCGCACTTAGCTGCTGTGGGCGGCAGGTGATGTTGACCAGCGGTTTGAGGTCAAGCTCCACCTGAATGCGCCCCTCATAGCGCGGTGTCACGAGCGCCGCAGTGTCAGTGATCAGATTGTTTACACACGCGGACTGCACCTCCGCCTTGTCCAGGTTGGTGAAGCGCTGCATCCGCTGCACAATTTCCTTCAGCCTCTCGGTTGATTGCCGGATCGACTTGCGAACGTCGTTCTGCAGCATGACCGTGCGCGCCTGCGCGTCGTGATCGCCGGCAGCCTGCCTCGACGTGAGCAGCAGCAGAGTATCGACCCCGCTGACGAGCGCACCGATGGGCGAGTTCAGCTCATGGCTCAGCGCCGCCGCGAGACGTCCTACCGAAGCAGCATTCTCCGCCAGCAGGTTGCGTGCTTCGGTCTGCCGCAGTCGCTCCGCGGAGGCGAGCAACCGCTGGCTCCACTCGTAAGCAGCACGGCGCTGATCGTAGAGCACACCCGAGAGCGCAGCGGCAAGGCAGGTGATCATCACCATGAAGAGCACGTAGAACCTTTCGACGCCCACACCGATGGTGAAGAGTTCCTGCGCAGCGAGCGCCGCGACGATGTACTCCGCCGTGATCATAAATCCAAGGAGAAGCGTGTCAGTTGGACGAAGCGGCAGGGCGGCGACCGAGACCAAAACGACAAGCGTCACATGCCCCGGGATAAAGTCGCTGGCTGTGGGGTCATACTGCGTCATCAGCAGCATCATCGTGATCAGAACCCCGGCGCTGAGGACAGCGCCCCCTCCGGCAATCTTGCGCGCAAAAGGATAAAGCCTGCGCACCTTCGCAGCAGCAAGCATGAGGAGGCCGAGACTGATCATCAGCACTCCTGTGATCAGCCGGAGACGTGTGAGTTCGGGGTCAGGATCGAGCAGGATTTGGGCGGTCACCATGAATGCACTCACCACAACCTGAGTGCTTCCGGTAACCTGCAGCCCGATGTGGCCGAGCCGGCGAATGCCAGCTCGAAAGCGTTCGTCCCGTTCGATGTCGCCGGGCAGGAGATATTTCCCGGCACGCTCCCGCCACATGTTATCTACTGTAGCCACAACAGGGTAAACGGCCCGGATCGGGCCGTCCCTGCCGCGCTAGATGAACATCTCGTCGTCGTGCGTGGCCTGCGCAACGCTGGGCCTGCCGCCGCGCATTAGCGTCTGCAGCGCTGCCGAGACGCCGGCCGTCACTGCCTGAATTTCACGTACCGGTCGAAGAACACCGCCGTGTACGGCGGTTACGGTCTGGTGCACCCGGGTCATGGTGTCATCGATTACCATCTCTGCGCGTTCCACCTGCGACCTGGCCCGGGTTGTGGCGTCAGTCACAACAGAATCCAGCTTCACCATCTGCTGCTTGCCCATGTCGAGCAGATCATTGGCTTTGGCCGCCATTTCATTGGCCTTGGCCGTGATCTCGTTCGCCTTGGCTGTGATCTCGACGACGTTGCGGCGGCTCTCGTCGATTGTCGTCTCAGCCTTGCTGAGAATCGAGCGCACCTGCGGCATCATCGATGTGGCCTGTTCCTGCAGGCCGCGGGTCGCCTTGTAGATCCCAACCAGAAGTCCTGCCTGGATGCACAAGGCGATCGCCGCAACGGCCACGAACACCGTCAGGACAACCAGCAGCGGTTCCATAGATGAGTCTCAGATACCTTCAGCGGGCGCGAGCGGGTCAGCTGGAGCACCGGCGCTCGACGTCTCGCGATACGCCTGACGTCCTGCGTCTACGGCGGAGGTGACGCGCTCACGGCCCTGATTGAGGACCTCGCGGCCTTTATCCACCAGACCCGAGGCGCCTTCGCGCAGATCTCCGCCACGGCGGCGGATGTAGTCACCGCCTTCCGAGGCTCGCGTACGAAGCAGCGTTCGGGTCTCAGAACCCGCCTGCGGAGCAAAGACCATACCCACGGCGACTCCGACTCCGAGGCCGAGGAAGAAGTACGAAAGACTTCTGTTGTCGTCCATGTATATCTCCTTTAGAGATTGATGTTACTCTGCGCCTGTATCAGCATAGCAACTATGCCGAATCGAGACCGCACCGTAAGGAAGCTTGCCGGCGAAGAGTTGTTTCAGTATGGCGCAAAGCTGCTGGGCGGGCGAGCCCTTTCTTCGGCCGAACTGCGGACGAAGCTGGTGCGCAAAGCCGCGGACCCGCAGGCTGTCGACTCGATCATGGAGCGGTTGCGGGAATATGGCTTCGTCGATGACTCAAGGTTCGCTGAGAGCTTCGCCTCAGCACGTCGCGAGAGCGGCAGCTTCGGGCAGATGCGCGTTCTGAGAGACCTGCGCGGGCGCCGAGTTGCTGGCTCAGTCGCACGCGAGGCCGTCGATCGCGCCTATGAGGAGTTCGATGAGCGGGCCGCGGTACACGCCTGGCTCGAGCGCAAGTATCGGGGCGTCAATCTCACAGCATGGCTGCAGGAGGAGAAGCACCTCGCGTCTGCATTTCGCAAGCTGAGGTATGCAGGTTTTAGTTCTTCGAGTGCGATCGGTGCGCTGAAGAACTATGCTGCGCGCGCCGACGAGCTGGAGGACGAGCCCTCGGACGGCTAAGCCCCCTGCCCGCGTCTCAACTGAGATTTGTGACGGAGCCTC
>DASQEG010000455.1:0-4504 GCA_035633775.1 Bryobacteraceae bacterium | reverse complement strand
ATCACCTGGCCAAGTCCGGCCGCGACGAGATGGTAGCTGTGCTTACCGAAGCCGGCTATGACGTTGTGTGCCCAACGCCGTCCGAGACGAAGTTTGGTGCCGTAGAAACACGCGCCGAGGCCCTGCGTTGCGCGGATCTTTTCAAGGCAGCGCGCGAGCGGATAGACGGGATCATTGTCGCGCTTCCGAACTTTGGTGATGAGAAGGCAGTCGCGGAAACCCTTCGTTCCGCGGGTCTGAACGTGCCGGTGCTCGTTCAGGCATTTCCCGACGATGCCGCGCGAATGACGATTGCTGACCGGCGAGACAGCTTCTGCGGGAAAATGTCGGTTTGCAACAACCTCCGGCAGTACGGGATCCCTTACTCCATCACGACGCTGCACACCGTGGGCCCGCGGTCGGCGGAGTTTGCGGCTGATCTGGCGTGGTTCGCGGCCGTTTGCCGGGTATCCAACGGCCTGCGGCGGTTGCGCATCGGCGCAATCGGCGCGCGTCCCGCGGCGTTTAACACCGTGCGATACAGCGAGAAGCTGCTGGAGAACAACGGCATCACAGTGGAGCCGCTGGACCTCTCCGAGGTCTTCGGCCGCATCAGCCGCCTTGGGGACTCGGACCCAAAAGTGGCGGACAAGTACGACAGCATCAGGAGCTATGTAGACACAGCTGGCACTCCGCACGATGCCCTTACGAAGATGTCGAAGCTCGGAGTGGTGATTGACGACTGGGTGGAAGGCAACGGGCTCGACGTAACTGCCATTCAGTGCTGGACCTCGATGGAGGAGTACTTCGGCGTCGTGCCCTGCACTGTGATGAGCATGATGAGCAACAACCTGTACTCCAGTGCCTGCGAGGTGGACGTGCCGGGAGTTGTCGGCATGCATGCGCTGCGGCTGGCGTCTGAGACACCGAGCGCGCTGCTCGACTGGAACAACAACTACGGCCAGGATCCGAACAAAGCCGTGTGCTTTCATTGCAGCAATCTGCCGAAACATTTCTTCGCCGATGTGAAGATGGATTACCAGGCAATCATCGCCGGGACCGTGGGCAAGTTGAACACGTTCGGAACCTGCGTCGGCCGTGTCAAGGCAGCGCCCATGAGCTATGCCCGGTTTTCCACGGACGACCTCACCGGCGCAATTCGCGGTTATGTCGGCGAAGGGCAGTTCACGGATGACTCGCTGGAGACGTTCGGCGGCGCCGGCGTGGTGGAGATCAATCGTATGCAGGACCTGCTTCGCTACATATGCGAGAACGGGTTCGAACATCATGTCGCCGCCAATCTGAGTACGACCGCGGGGGCAGTTTACGAAGCGGCGGGCAAGTATCTTGGCTGGAACATGTACTGGCACAGGTAAGGTGATGAAGATATGGCAATAGTCGCGGGTGCTGATTTCGGAACGCTGAGCGTCCGTGTTTCGATCGTCGACGATGTGAACGGCCGGCTTGGTTCCGGCACGGCAGAGTTTCCGCTCCACCGCCGTAAGGACGACCCCGATTATGCGACACAGAGTCATGCAGACCATCTACGAGCTCTTGCTGAAGCGACGAGGAAAGCGTTGCAGGCTTCGGGAGTGAGCGGCGAGTCTGTGGAGGCTCTTGCGATCGATACAACGGGATCGAGTGTTATTCCTGTCGATGAGAACATGCGGCCGTTGGATGACTACTACCTGTGGTGCGATCACCGGGCGTGGCGGGAGGCCGCCGAAATCACTTCGCTGGCAGGTGCTAAGGCCCTTCCTGGGATTGCATGGTGCGGCGGCACCTACTCATCGGAATGGGGCTTTTCGAAGCTGCTGCACTGGCTCCGTAACAATCCCGACAAGCGTGCAGGCATGGCGACAGCTCTCGAACACTGCGACATGATCGCAGCCGTTCTGTGCGGCATCAGCGACCCCGAGTCCGTGCCCCGTTCAGTGTGCGCTATGGGGCACAAGTGGATGTGGAACGAGTCACTCGGCGGACTGCCCGAAGAGGAGTTCCTGGTTGCCGTCGATGAGCGGCTTAAAGGCATACGTGAGAAGCTCGGCGGCCGGTACGCGACCAGCGATCAGATTGCCGGCACGTTGAGCGATGAGTGGGCAGGGAAGCTCGGGCTGCGCCCCGGCATTCCGATTCCCGTTGGTGCCTTCGATGCGCACTGGGATGCTGTCGGCGCTGGAGTCCGCAAGGGCGACGTCGTTAACGTGATCGGGACATCCACCTGCATCATGGCAATCTCAGATGAGACGACGCTGATTCCCGGTGTTTGTGGTGTTGTGAAAGGCTCCATCCATCCGGCGATGGCGGGCATTGAAGCAGGGCTATCGGCAACCGGCGACATCTTCGACGCGATCGCGAGACGGGCGCGAAGCACGGTGGCCGAGCTTTCGGAGAAGATCCGCAATCACCGCGCCGGCGAAACCGGCCTGCTTCGACTGACCTGGGATAACGGCGACCGCACCGTGCTGGTGAACTCGGAACTCGGCGGCGTTACTCTCGGCTGGAATCTGACGCATGAGCCGGAGGATGAGCTGTTCGCAGCGATCGAAGGCACCGCCTTCCACACGCGCATCATTCTCGAGCGTATGGAGGAGCATGGTGTGCCGATTCATCGCGTCATCAACGGCGGAGGTATTCCGCAGAAGAACAATACGCTTAACCGCGTTTACGCGAACGTGCTAAACAAGCCCGTGCTGATTCCGGAGACCGAAGTAACAAGTCTCGGATCGGCGATCTTCGCATTTCTTGCTGCGGGTACTTTCGCCACGGTGGAAGAGGCTCAGGACGCACTCTGCCCGAAGTATCGTGTCGTCGAACCCGAGCCGGCCGAGGCTGCGCGCTACGAGGAACTGTACCGCATGTACCGCAGCCTCTACTTCGGTTTTGGGAGCAGAGCAGCAGCGGCAGTCAGCGTCGGCGAGGTGTTGCCGGAGCTCCGACGAATTGCGGAGGAGGCGAGGAAGGGAACCAGTGCTCGAGTCACTGCGTGAAGAGGTTTTCGAGGCGAACCTCGAGCTGGTGCGGCGAGGCCTTGTCCTCTACACGTTCGGCAACGGGAGCGGTATTGACCGGGCATCCGGTTTGGTCATCATTAAGCCGAGCGGCGTCGACTACGACTCGCTTCGACCTGCCGATCTGGTAATCACGGACTTGAACGGAACGGTGGTGGAAGGCACCCTTCGCCCATCGTCGGATCTGCCGACACACCTTGTGCTGTACAGGAAGTTCGGCGGCATTGGCGGCGTGGTGCACACCCATTCCCGCGCTGCAACGGCGTGGGCACAGGCGAAACGCGGGATCCCCTGCTTCGGCACAACGCACGCCGATTATTTCTACGGCGAAATCCCGGTGACCAACGATCTGATGAGCGGCGAGATCCTGACGGCATACGAAGAGAACACCGGGCATGCAATTGTCCGGCGGTTCGCTTCTCTGGATCCGCTCTCGGTGCCGGGCGTGCTGGTCGCAAATCATGCCCCTTTCGCATGGGGACGAACGGCCACCGAGGCGGCCTTCAACGCAGTGGTGCTGGAGGAGGTGGCGACACTGGCGCTACAGACGCTGCAGGTGAACCCTCAGGCGACGCCGGCAAGCTCCGATTTGCTCAACAAACACTTTCTACGGAAACATGGCGCCACTGCCTACTACGGGCAGCCGGCAAAGGATGGGCATTGATGACGCGACGAGACTGGCTGACTGCGGCGGCAGCAGGGGCATTCGTCACCTCCTGCGGGAAAGGTCCGGAACGTACTGTGGAGCAGACCAAATATAGCCTGAAGAGCGAGCCGTGGGGCAAAGGGCCGGACGGCAAGGATGTTGAGCTGTACACACTTACGAGCGAATCCGGGATGCAGGCCCGCATAACGAACTACGGTGGGATCGTTGTCTCTCTCACCGCCCCTGATCGCAGCGCCCGGTACAGCGACGTGGTGCTGGGATTCGATTCTCTCGACGGGTATCTGAAAACGCACCCGTACTTCGGCTCTGTGGTGGGCCGATACGGCAACCGCATCGCAAAAGGCCGGTTCAAGCTGAACGGGAAAGAGTATCAGCTGGCCACCAACAACGGGCCCAATGCGCTGCACGGTGGCCTGAAAGGCTTCGATAAGCGGGTATGGACGGGGGAGAACCTAACCAAACAGGCAGGAGCGCCGTCGATTCAGCTCTCGTACCGCAGCATCGACAGGGAAGAAGGCTATCCCGGGGCTTTGGACGCCCGGGTCACCTACACTCTGACCGGCAACAACGAGCTGAAGATTGAGTACCACGCGAAGTCCGATCAGGACACGGTGGTAAACCTAACAAATCACTCTTACTTCAACCTCGCCGGTCCGGGAGAGAGCACCATCCTCGATCACGAGATGATGATCAATGCCGACCGCTTCACTCCGGTGGATAAGACGCTGATTCCCACGGGCGAACTGCGGCCCGTAGAAGGCACGCCCTTCGATTTCCGCAAGCCCACCAGGATCGGCGCACGCATCGACGCCGCTGACCAGCAGATCCAGTTCGGTGGCGGATACGA
>DASQEG010000454.1:0-3398 GCA_035633775.1 Bryobacteraceae bacterium | reverse complement strand
GCGAGTCGGCGGCGGCTTCCGCTTTGTCTTGCGAGGCCCCGATGGCAAGGACATGGGCATGCGCGGAACGTACCGCGAGCTGGCGCCGCCGGATCGTTCCGTTCACGCCGAAAGCTTCGATGACTATCCGGGCGAATCCATCGTGACAGCAGTGTTCACCGAGGAGGGAGGCAGGACCACGCTCACTGCCACGGTGACGTATGAGTCGCAGGAGATCCGTGACGCTGTCATTGGCTCAGGCATGGAGCATGGAGCCGCCGAGAGCTACGATCGTCTGGCCGAGTTACTGGCCGGCGTTCACGCGTAACAGCGTACTTCGACGATGCGGGCCTCCTCGGCCCCGTTCGTTTTCGTTACTTCGACCTTTATGGAGGTGGCGGTTGTAGGCGGAAGAGACACGCGATTCAGCCGCTGGTGATTTCCTTTTACTTCGGCCACTGTTTTCCATTCCCCGTCCCCGGACTTGACGCTGACGGTGTAATCGCGCACCGTTTCCGGTTGTGCTGCGCGAATGGTTCCGCGAGTGTGGCTGTCAGAAGCGGTCAGTGTGAGTTCACGCTGGAATCCGGAATCGAACTTGAGGACGACGCTCGACAACTTCTGCGGCTTGCTCCAGTGCAGCTGGAGCCATGCGCTGCCTCCCGTCAGAGGTGCCCGCCAACTGTGCGGTTCTGCAGCCGCGCCGGTATCCTTGTTCGCGGGGTAATCGCGATCGACGCCGTCGATGACCAGTTTCGCCGGTGCGCCTGCAAGCTCACCCGATGCTGTGACCTCCGCCGTGCGCGCCAGATCAGCAGGGTCGTGGTTCCGTACCCAGCGCATAGACTGGTCGTCACGAAGCAGTCCCTGCTGCAATGACGAAAGAAGTTTCTTGTCTTCGGCCAGCTGGCGTGGCGTGATGCGCTGACGCGCACAGTAGTTCGCAGCGAGTCCCGCCGCCTGTCCGACCGACGCACACGTTGCCATCACGCGAGTGGACGTGAACGCCGCATGGGTCGCACTGATATTGCGCCCGGCCATCATCAGGTTTGCGATGTTTCTGCTATAGAGCGCCCGCAAGGGGAGATCGTACGTCTCCGGTGTGCGTATCACCGTGTTCGGCGGCAGGTCCGGGCGGTCGAACCCACCCGGCGGGTGGTCGTCCATCGGCCAGCCACCCATGGCCACGGCGTCCGGCCAGGTACCGCGCATCAGATCGCCCTGGCTAACCATGACGTCACCGACAACCCGGCGGCTTCCGCGCTTGCCCGGCATCATGCCCACCCAGTCCATGGCCCACGCAGAGCTGTCGGGGAAGTCACCGCTGTTCTTGATGTAGTCCCAGACGCCGGTAACGATGGACAGAAGCTCAAAGCGAACGCGCTCGTTATCGCGGATGGTGTCCTTGTCTCCGCCCCACTCGATCCACCAGTAGCCGTACTCCCAGTTCTCCGGGCCGACCTTACGGAACCGAAGATGATCTTTGGTGACTTTGCGCGCCCACTTTGGCGGCGTGAAGGGCATTGGACGGCGATGGAGCCGGCTGGTGAACAGGATGCTCGACCCAAGCGTCTCCTGATCGGGTTTCTCGGGAGCGAGCGACTCGTTGAACTCACTGCGGGTCTCACGACCTGTACGGAACTCAGCGCCAGCCTCAAGAGCCAGACGCGAATCGCCCGTGCAGTCGAGAAAGACCGGAGCCGCGATGCGGTAGATGTGTTCGCTCTTGTCGCAGCGCGCGAGAACGCGCTGGATGCGGCCATTCCGAACCTCGGCGGAGTACAGAACGGTCTCGAGCAGCACAGTAATGTTGGGCTCACTGACCAGCTTGTCGTAGAGCAGCAGATCCCAGAGTTCCCAGCACCGTTGCGGATTGTTGACTGCGTCGTAAAGGCGAAGCTCTTCCATGAGTCCGCCCTCACGCCAGCCCGGCCGTGAACGATGGCTGTTCGCCCCGACCACGTGCATCTTCACCTCGCTCGACGAGTTGCCGCCGAGCCGCGAGCGGTCCTGCACCAGCACGACTTTCGAACCGTTGCGGGCGGCGGACAGGGCGGCACAAACCCCGGCCAGGCCGCCACCGGCGATGAACACGTCGGTCGACAGATCCACGAGCGTCATATTGGCTTCCGCCGGTGCTCCGCCCAGTCGGCGAGCCTTGCTGGAAGGCACGATCTCATCGAAGCGGCCCTGCATCATCGCGGATGAAGGACGTGTAGCTGCCGGTGGAATCTGGTCTGCGAGCACCACCATGGAGTAGCCGCCCGCACCGAGGATCAAATCACGTCGTCGCATGGTTCTCCTTAGGTGTACATGAACTCAGCTGATGCGGTGCACGCCGTCTTCGGAACGATCCGCACCCAATGGGCCGAGAAGCCCGCCGGGAAGGCATGAAAGCGGTAGCCCTCTACGCCGGTTTTCAGCGTTTCGTAGGGTACCCACTCGCCGCCCAGGAAATCGATCTGAACCTCGAACTCAGCTGGCTTGTCGCTGCGAAGATGCAGTACCTTGTGATCGAAGCCGGTCATCAGGAACGGGTCTGACGGCTCGCCCGCTTTGACCGCAGAACGGCGCCACGGGCCGCCCCACCCCTGAGGCTTGCCCCAGCTCCAGAGATCATCCGTCTTGCCGAACCAGATTCCCGACTGCGGCTGGCCGCCTACGGAGTTGTTATCGGCATTCGGGCTGGTCTGGTTTCCGCCCAGTGCAAGCAGTCCCCGGAAAGCAGTGTAATCGGGGATGATGCGGAGATGCTGGCATATCGGCTTCACCCCGAAGATGCTGTTCTCCCAGGCGTGCGGCTGTAGCTCGAAGAACATGCCGTGAATGTCCATCAGGAAGTGCTCTGTTTCGACTTCACGAATGCGCATCCACTCGGTCTGCCAGGCCTGCATGAATGCCTGACTGGGGCGGGGGAGGCGGAAGTGTTGCCACTTGCCTGCCACGAGCGCGTGAAAAAGGGTCGACGATTCGTCCCAGCCGGTGGCGAAAACAATGTTGCCCATGTTCTCGCGGCCGGCGCATTCCATGTGCGGCTTCCCGCTGATTCGCGACCACGACTTGCCGTCGAACTCAAACAGACCCGCGTCGTTCTCGCCGTAGGCGTAAAACCCGTTGTTAGCGACCACCAGCCGACCTTGCCCCGTGTACGCGCCTTTGAAGTGGGGCCGCTTGGCGATCTTCATGCCTTTGACAAGGTCGTAGAGCTGTGTCGCCTTGAGCGTGGAGACGTCGAGATCGAACAGCAGACCTTCCATCGTCATCATGTAGACCCGGTTTGCCGGATCGGAAAGATGCCGAGCCGTTGCCGTGAGGCGGTGATCGCGAAGCGCTTCGATGAACCGCACGTTCCCCCGCACGTCAATCGCGTACGGTCCTATGAATGCCTGATTGGATTCCTTGTGAACGAGCCGGTTGGC
>DASQEG010000453.1:0-2249 GCA_035633775.1 Bryobacteraceae bacterium | reverse complement strand
TCGGGCGCCGGAGCTGGTCCGGCCCCGCGTCTGGCTGGCGCGTGTCGGCTCTGCTGATGAGGCTCGCCATCACCTGTTGCATGCGCAAAAGATTGCTCCCGACGACGCGCTGGTGGCATCCGAACTGGGGAGGCTGGAACTGGCTGCCGGACGTCCAGCGGAGGCTCTGGTGCACTTCGGACGCGCGCTGGCGCTCAGTCCAAATCACGCGCAGGCGATCGCGAATCGGGGTGTAGCGTTTCTGCTCCTCGGTCAGCGGGACGCGGCGAGAGCGGATTTCGAGCAGGCTCTACGACTCGACCCCTGCTCGGCGGAAGCCCGGCACAACCTCCGTGAGATTGGGATAAAGGTGGAAAGCGCACCCGACAACTGCGCTCCCGTGCAGAAATGAACATATATTCGCTCGAATGCATGATCGTTACGAAGGCATCGCTGAAGGACACCTTTCAATTTTTCGAGGACCCTCGAAATCTCGCGCGGATTACGCCGCCCTGGATGGGTTTCGAGATCGTCACGCACGATCCCGTCATGCAGAAAGGCCTGAAGATCGACTACCGTTTTCGCTGGCTCGGACTTCCGATGACGTGGCGGACTCTGATCAGCGAGTACGACCCACCGTACTTATTCGTAGACGAAGCCCTGAAGAGTCCCTATCGGCTGTGGCGCCACCGGCACACGTTTGAAGAAACCGAAGGCGGCACGATCGTCCGCGATCATGTCGACTATGCGCTGCCGCTCGGTCCGCTGGGTGCAATTGCAAACAGGCTGGTCGTAAAACGGCAGCTGAGCCAAATTTTCGCCTATCGCCAGAGCAAAATTCGAGAGCTAATCGGAGCTTACGCCAACACCTGACGGATCAGGTTTCCATGCACATCCGTGAGACGGAAGTGGCGGCCCTGAAACTTGTGCGTGAGCCGCTTGTGATCGATGCCCAGCAGGTGCAGAATCGTGGCCTGCAGATCGTGCACGTGCACCGGATCTTCCACGACGTTGTAGCTGAAATCATCGGTCTGTCCGATCGTTAATCCCGGCTTGATGCCGCCACCTGCCATCCAGGTAGTGAAGCATCGCGGGTGGTGATCGCGCCCATACTCCTTCTCGGTCAACCTGCCCTGGCAGTACACAGTTCGCCCGAACTCCCCGCCCCAGATGACGAGCGTGTCGTCGAGCATGCCCCGCTGCTTCAGGTCAGAGACGAGTGCCGCCGATGCCTGGTCTGTCTCCTTGCATCGCTTGGGTAAGCCTTCGTTAAGCTTGGCGTGATGGTCCCAGTCCCGATGGTAGAGCTGAATGAAGCGCACGCCACGTTCGGCCAGACGACGTGCGAGGAGGCAGTTTGCGGCAAATGTGCCCGGCTTCCGGGCATCTTCACCATAAAGCTCGAACGTACTGTCGGGCTCCTTCGAGAGATCCGTGAGGTCGGGCACGGAAGCCTGCATCCGGAACGCCATCTCATACTGAGCGATCCGGGTCGAGATCTCGGGATCGCCAGTGTCGGCGAGGCGTTCGGAGTTTAGCTTGCCCAGCACGTCGAGCCACTCGCGACGGTCCGAACGTTCCATCGAGGCAGGGTTCGACAGGTACAACACGGGATCCCCAACCGAGCGGAACTTCACACCCTGATACCGGCTCGGGAGAAAGCCGCTGCCCCACAAGCGGTCATACAACGGCTGTCCGCCGGTTCCTCCGCCGGGTGAGATCATCACGACAAATGCCGGAAGGTCCTCTGTCTCCGCACCTATGCCGTAGTTGATCCAGGCGCCCATGCTGGGCCTGCCGCCGATCTGTGCACCCGTCTGAATCAGCGTGACTGCCGGATCATGGTTGATGGCGTCAGTGTGCATCGACTTGATGAACGTCAGATCATCGGCGACTTTCGCCGTGTACGGAAGCAGGTCGCTCACCCATGCGCCCGAGGTTCCACGCTGCGCGAAGTTATAGGGGGACGGCACCATGGGAAAGCGCGCCTGTGATGCCGACATTCCAGTCAGCCGCTGACCCATTCGCACCGACTCCGGAAGATCGGAGCCCTGCACGGCCGTCAGCTTTGGCTTCGGGTCGAACAGCTCGATCTGCGATGGCCCACCGGACTGAAAGAGGTAGATAACCCGCTTCGCCTTCGGTGCATGATGAAAACCTCCGGTCTTGCCCTGCAGCAATGAGGACAGTCCGGCGAGGCCGGTGGCCGTGCGCGAGAAGAAGTGGCGTCGAGTCAGGTCCTGCATCTATTCCTTCGTAATCGCCTCATC
>DASQEG010000452.1:0-8956 GCA_035633775.1 Bryobacteraceae bacterium | reverse complement strand
TTCGAGAAGGTCGTAGAGTTCCTTCAGCTTGATTATGCGAATCGGGTCGGTCTCGTTCTCGAACAGATCACGAACAGCACCCCGCATCAGTTCGTCGACCAGATCCTCGATGCGGGTGACCTCGATGCAGTGCTCAATCAGCTTTCTATTCTCGTGAAGAGCCATAAACGCCTGGTGCAGCGCGGCACAGCAGTCCACAAGATGTCGGCACCCTACTTTGACTACTTCCGGAACAGGCTCGATGCGATACGTGGCCAGGCGGTGCACCATATCCTCAATGCCGTCGATTACGTCATCAAGGTGCGTCCCAAGCGAGTGGATGTCCTCGGGGTCAAGCGGAGTAATAAAGGTCTGATTCAGGCGCTGGAAGATCTCATGCAAGACCTTGTCGGCCCGGCGCTCGAGTTCGGAGATCGTCTGCGCTGCAGCCGCTAAACGCGAGTTGCCGGCATCCGCTCCTTCGCTGAGGAGCTTTGCTGCGTCGTTGATAAGCCTGGTCTGGTCGAGGAACAACTCGAAAAACTTCTCTTCGCGCGGAAGAAATCGCATACGGTTAGTTCAGTAGGACAGGTGCCACTTAATCTTCTCAACACCAGAGGGTGAATTCAATTTACATCGGGTTACGATTGCGTTAAGACCGTAAGCTGTGTCTCCGGGGTGTCATCCTCAAATCCGTCAAGGTCGAGGAACCGGGTATCGAGTAGACGCTTCGGCTGAAGATTGCTCATCGCAGAAAGCAGGTTCTCTTTGATAAAGGGGTACTCCTGCTCAAGTTCAGCGAAGGTGTCGCGCAGCTTGCGCCGAACAGTCCCCGTCTTTTGAGAACATCCGCAGGGAATCACTGGTGCTCCGAGGGATTCGGCATACTTCGCCGTGAGTTCTTCGTTGACGAAGACAAGCGGGCGAATCAGGCGAAAATCCTCACGCCTGGACCGAGTCACAGGCGGAAGCGCGCTCAGCCGGCCCGTAAACATGGCATTCCGGAGCAAAGCCTCACAGAAGTCGTCCGCTGTATGGCCCAGCGCAATGACATTCGCCTTCAACTCGCGTGCGACCTCATAGAGCGCGCGTCTGCGAAAACGACTGCATACGTCGCAGCCATGGCCGGGCTGTTCGTCGAGCAGGCGGAGCGACGGGCGATCGACCTTGTAGCTCCAGTCGATGCCGCGCGCCTTGAGGTATTCACCAAAAGGTTGAATCGGGCTGAGGAACTTACCTTGCTCGATTGTGAAAGCGCAGACAGAAAACCGCACCGGGGCGCGCTTCTGAAGGTTCGAGAGAGCCTCCAGAAGAGTGACCGAGTCTTTGCCGCCCGACAACCCCACCGCAACGCGGTCACCATCGCGAATCATGCGGTAGCGGCCGATGGCCTCGCCGACCTTCCGAAGAATGACCTTCTCGACGTCCAAACAGCTATTGTACTGTGGTGTGCTAAGGTCGCCCGTCTGCCCGCCGCCAGCCGCCGCCTTTCTTCGCGGGCTCGGTTGGCTCAGGAGGTCCCGCCGCAGCGTCTGATGCCGCAGGCTGCTCGTCCGCCCGGCGCCAGCCACCTTTACGCGATTCCTCGGCTTTTGGAGCGGGCGTAAGTGTGACGTCAGCGGCGTCGGAACGCTCCGGCGTTGTCACGGGTGCGGACCGTGCTGGTGATGGAGATCGCTTCGCAGCGGAGGAGACATCTGAGTGCCCTCCCTGTGACATACGACGGAACCGAACCTCCGCGCCCGGGTGACGGCGCTGGGCGGCTGCAGTCAACTCGACCTCAATGTCACGCTCATCCCCGGGCTTTACGCCTTCCGGCAGGCTGAAATGAAGTGCATACCGCTGACGGAGACGAAGCAGCGTCGTGTCGAGGGCCTGAGCTTCATCCACGCGCATGCTGTCGCCACCCGACTCCCGTGCGATTCGCGCGGTACCAGCCGACTGCGTGCGAGGCATGCTGATTCCGCCACCCGGGAAGCGCGATCCCGGGCCACGAAGAATGATCCCGCCAAGCCCGCCGGGGCGGCCCCCGCCCATGGGAGGCCAGCCGCCGCCCATTCGGCCACTGCCCATTGCATCGGGCGCGAGCAGCGCGCTGAGTACGATGTTGCCGCGGGCCAGCGCCGCACCCGCCCCGCGCTCGTCTTTGCCACGCTCTGTCTGATCGTCGGTGAGAATGACAATTGCCCGGCGAGCATCCTCTCGGCCCTCGCGCGCAAGGTACGCAGCGGCATCAAGAATGCCCCGGGTGACGTCCGTGCCACCGTCGAAAGTCTCCGATTGCAGCAGGTGGTTCAGAGCGCGGACTCCGTTTGACCTTTCCTGCAGCGGCAAGCGCACGCGCGTGCTCCGGTCAAACACCATGACGCCCACACGATCGCCAGCACCGAGCGACCCAAATGCCGTTCGAGCGGCATCGGCGAGATCCTGCACATGGCTCTGCATGCTGCCGCTCACGTCGATCAGGAACAGTACGTCGAGGGGCGTATCCTCGGTGCCGAAGTGTCGGATCGCCTGAATCGTCCCGTTCTCGCGCAGAACGAAATCCTCCGGCTGAAGGCCCGATATCGCACGATTGCTCCGGTCCACCACCTGGGCGTCGACCCGAACCAGCGCAACATCGCTCGTAAAGACGAAGGTGTCGTCCGCAGCAATTGCGAGCCCCGCGCAGGCAAGGCACAGCAGGAGAGAGCGGAAGCGCTGCATGACACAATTGGTACGTAGTCCACCCGCTGCTCGTTACATGCTTAACATTGTCCGATCCTCGTGGATTTGGGCGGCCACAGCTGGGCTTGTGCTGCTCTGGGTTCCGCTGCTCGCGGCCACGCGGCTGATCGACCGCGATCCCCTGCGCCTCCGTACTGCGCGCTTGTTCCGGCTGCTGGGCGAGATGGTGGCGAAAGTGAATCCATGGCGCCTGACGATTACAGGGCGGGAGCAGATCCGGCCTGAGCAGGTTTATGTGGTCGTCTGCAATCATCAGTCCCTGGCAGACATCCCTCTGGTATCCCATCTCCGTCTCGATGCAAAGTGGCTCGCCAAAGCCGAACTCCTCACCTTTCCAGTGTTCGGCTGGATGATGCGGATGGCGGGCGATGTAGGGGTGAATCGCAAAGACCGCCGCAAAGCGGCGCAGGCGCTGCTACAGTGTGCCCGGCTGCTTGCGCAGGGCGTGTCCGTAGTGTTCTTTCCCGAAGGGACCCGATCGAAGGACGGCACGCTCCTCCCATTCAACGACGGCCCTTTTCAGCTGGCAAAGCGTGAGAACGTGCCGGTGCTGCCGCTGGTCGTGAACGGTACAGGCACTGCTCTGCCGCGGAACACCTGGCTGTTCGGGCCCGAGCAGGCCATCTCGCTATCCGTGCTGCCGCCCGTTCTTCCAGCAGAGGTGGCCGGTGAGGTCGCGGATCTTCGCGAAGCCGTGCGGTCGAGGATGGTCGAGGAACTCGAACGCCTGCGCGAACGGCCTGCAGCGTGGGAGAATCTTGTTACAGGATTTCATGAGTCTGCTTGACATCTCGCCGCTCGCGACAGCGCAAAATTCAGCCATTCGGCTTCATCCGTCCGACAACGTGGCGATCGCCCGGGTACCGATGGAACCCGGCCAGACAGTCGCTCCGGAAGGCACGTCAGCCGTTACAGTGCGCGATGCTGTTCCGGCCGGACATAAGGTCGCGCTGCGGCCGGTGCGGAAAGGTGAGCCGCTGATCCGCTACGGGCAGGTCATCGGCCGGTCCAGTCGTGATATCCAAGCTGGATCGCACGTGCATACGCATAACGTCGCCTTCGAAGAGCAGACGTTCGAGTACGAGTTTCCAGCCGCCGAAATCCCGCTCCCCAACCCTCCTGCTTATGCACCCACATTCATGGGTTACCAGCGGGCGGACGGACGTGCCGGCACGCGCAACTACATCGCGGTTGTCGCGGCAAGCAACTGTGCTGCACATACCGCCGAGCTGATTGCTGAAAGTTACCTCGAGCAACAACTGCCTCCGGGGGTCGACGGCGTGGTCGCGTTTCCTCACGGCGAGGGGTGCGGCCATACGATCGGCCCGGACACTGTGCAGTTGCAGCGCACGCTGGCCGGCGTGCTCGACCATCCGAACGTGTCCGCCGCCGTCATCCTCGGGCTCGGCTGCGAAGTGAACCAGATCAGCCACTATCTAGGTGGAGCGGCTCCCGCTTCCGACCGGCTGGTCGGCATGACGCTTCAGGAGAGCGGAGGCACGCGCACGACCGTTGATGCGGCTCGAAAGGCGATTTCCCGCTTTCTCGACCGGGCTGCCGCGGAGCAACGGGTCGAAGTACCGGCATCAAAGATCGTGCTGGGGTTGAACTGTGGTGGCTCAGATTCATTTAGCGGCATCACAGCGAATCCGGCTCTTGGACACTGCTCGGATCTGCTTGCCGAAGCAGGCGCAAGCGCTGTCCTCGCCGAGACAACGGAGTGCTTTGGAGCCGAGCACCTGCTGGTCAAGCGCGCTCGGAACCGCGAAGTGGCCGAACGCTTTCTGAGCTTCATCACCGGTTATAAACAGTACCTGCAGCGCTTCGGCGGCAGCTTCGACGACAACCCGAGTCCCGGTAACAAAGCGGGCGGGCTGACGAACATTCTGGAAAAATCGCTCGGTGCTATGGCTAAAGCCGGCACTTCGCCGATGACCTCCGCCGTGGACTATGCCGAGCGCGTTAACACCCCGGGCTTCGTTTTTATGAACACCCCCGGCTACGATCCGGTGTCGCTTACCGGGCTTGCCGCGGGTGGAGCCAACCTGATTGCGTTCACGACGGGTCGTGGGAGCGCAATCGGCTTCCCTACCGTGCCGGTCATCAAGATTGCAACTAACCGGCATATGTACAAGCGGATGCGCGACAACATGGACGTGGATGCGGGGCGCATTGCTGAGGGGCAGGCGACGGTGCAGGAGGTCGGGCGGGAGATCTTCGAGCTCGTGCTGCGGGTAGCTTCCGGCGAGCGAACCTGTGCCGAGCGTCTGGGACACCAGGAGTTCGTGCCGTGGAGGATCGGACCCGTTCTATGAACCGCGTCGATCCGCTTTCGTACCTGGGCGACCAGCTCAACGCA
Organism: Bryobacteraceae bacterium; assembly: GCA_035633775.1. Lineage (GTDB taxonomy): Bacteria > Acidobacteriota > Terriglobia > Bryobacterales > Bryobacteraceae > JAWXCM01. The sequence continues at coordinate 3,891 of DASQEG010000452.1, read as the reverse complement.
ATGCGCGAGGCGGGGTCGTACTTTCAGCTTCGTGAGCTTCAGAGTGCGTGCGAGCCGGTGTCGCGCTTCGATGGCCGCGAGGTCATCAACCTTGCATCTAACAACTACCTTGGGCTGGCGAATCATCCCCGTCTCGTAAAGGCCGCGGTGGAAGCTGCGAAGAAGTATGGTGCAGGCTCGGGCGCGGTGCGGACGATCTCGGGTACGATGTCGCTGCATCTGGAACTCGAACGCCGAATCGCGGACTTTAAGAATGTCGAATCTTGTGTGGTGTTTCAGTCGGGCTTCGCAGCGAACGCGGGTACGGTTGCAGCGATTCTGACGCCGGAAGATCACGTGATCTCCGATGAGCTGAACCACGCCAGCATCATTGATGGATGCCGCCTCTCGCGGGCTAAAATCCACGTCTTCCGCCACCGGGATCCGGCTTCGGCGGATGAGAAGCTCTCGGCCCTGACCGATGTTCCGGGGCGCAAACTGCTGATTACAGATGGCGTCTTCTCCATGGACGGCGACATCGGTCCTCTGCCCGCATTGTGTGAGGTCGCAGAGCGCCACGGCGCCATCATGATGGTGGACGATGCCCACAGCTCAGGTGTGCTCGGACGAAACGGTCGCGGGACGGTCGATCACTTTGGTCTCCACGGGCGTGTCGACGTTCAGGTCGGGACGCTATCGAAGGCCATCGGAGTGCTCGGCGGGTATGTTTGCGGCTCGCGCGATCTGATCGAGTTTCTGTACCACAGAGCGCGGCCGTTTCTCTTCTCGACTTCGCACCCTCCCGGTGTCGCAGCGGCATGCCTTGCGGCCTTCGACCTGCTTGAGGAGGAGCCCGAGCGCATGGAGCGGTTGTGGACGAACACGCGGCGCTTCCAGGCCGGGTTGCGCGACGCGGGTTTCAGCATCGGGGACACCGAAACGCCGATCACGCCGATCCATGCCGGAGAAGCAAAGGACGCCTTCGAGTTCTCGCGCCGGCTGTTCGAGCGGGGAGTGTACGCCACTGGTATCGGGTTCCCCACTGTGCCCAAAGGGAAGGCGCGCGTGCGCACCATTGTTACGGCTGCGCACACGGCTGAACAACTCGACCGGGCAGTAGAGACTCTTCGGGAAGTAGCGCTCGAAACCGGGATCCTGAGCGCGGCGACCGCTTAGCGCGTATTCAGCGTTTGCACCGAAGCCAGAGCTTCCTTTAAAAGCGGCAGATTGCCGTTGGCGCTCCAGGGCCAGTCTTCCGGTCCGGACAGAATGTCGATTGCCGAGCCATCGAGATCGTCACGGACGTTCGCCGTCACGGCCAAAGTACCCAGATCGAGCGTGTTGGGGATCCACCCAAGCCGGACCTCGCCCACGGCGAACTTACCCACTGTGGACCAGAGGGTCGCCAGCGCTTCAACGTCGCTGCCGAAGTCCGCCGGTGTTCGCATGGCGGCCGTAGCGCTCGCCGTTAAAGCGTTGATGCGCGTCGGACGCCAGTCGATCTGCGGCAGCATGCGCGAGTGAATCGCGTCCGCCATGCCCAGCCCGACTGCGTTTCCGTAGCTGTGCTCGCTCAGTCCTCGTACGTACACCCGCCGGATCACGGGAGCCGTGTCCCAGGGATTGAATTCGCCGTTCACACCGCGGTTGATTACCTTGCTGTCCATGCCGGCGCCGCTGAAATTCTTGCCCATCTCGTCAACAATCAGCACGTCGATCGCGCACGGCACCCGGGGCATCCATGATTTCACCAGTTGCAGCAACTCGCGCTCGCGGGCCTCCACTCGTTCAACCGGAATAGCTTCGAGGTGAGCCGTTTGATGGTACGCGTCCTCGAGAATCGCCAGGCCGCCGAGGATCTTGCCAGAGCCCAGAACCTGGCGGCCAACGGACGTGATGACATGCTCGAGCCCATGGTTGTAGGCGTGTGTGTGGTACTGTTTCGCGCCGGCAAATTTGCCGAGACCGATCGCCATCATCTTGAACAGACCGCTTTCGAGCGTGCCGGCAAAGTCGGTGTGCCACTTCACCCGCCCGATCAGCATCACACCATCGCTGTCGTAAGCGGATTGGTCCATAAAGGCTTCGATACCGCCGGCGGTTTTGCCGAGCGATACCACCTCAAGTCTGCTGACGACGGGGCAGCCCATGGTTGCTTCCGTGATCCCGAAATGTGCAAGCACGGCTGCCTGCCCCTCTGCAGTCGCGGCTCCATGACTCCCCATTGCCGGGAAGATGAACGGTTTCATGCCGCGAGCCAGCCAGAACCGCACGACGGCCGCTACGATCCGGTCGATTCCTGTGATCCCGCGACTGCCCACACCGACGGCCACGCTGCTTCCGGGTCGCAACCTTGCTTCGAAGCCTGAGGCGGCAAGCTGACGTTCGACTTCAGCGGGTACATCGCTCAGCGAGCGATCGGGAAAGTTCTGGCGCACGTACAGGAGAGGCGACAAACGCATAGGATCGATGTTATCGCTTTGGCCAAAGAAAGGGCGAGGCAGGGAGATCACGCGCGTTGAAGAGCGAGGGCTGCGGGTTGTCGGACCATGCATAACGCACCCATGCAGGGTTCGGGACACCCTGTACCAGCACCGTCTCACCTTGGATGGTCGCGGTCGCCGGCCGGAAGATCCCATCGGTAGAGGCGACTTCGAAGCCGGCGAGGTTGGCGCGGGCGCGCAGTCCGCCGTGCACGTGATCGAACCAGAGCCGAAAGCCGTCGCCTTCGCGGATGGCCTGACGAAGCAGAGGTCCCGTCAACCCCTCCACAGCCAGCGCGAGACGACGGCCGACCTCGCGTTTGTTCCGGGGATGAATGTCCTCAGGGTCACCGATATCGACCGTCACCGCCAGCGCGGTGCTTGCGACGGAAAGGGCACGGCGCTGTGCATCGCGTACGGTTGGCCACATGCTGTCAGGTGCTGCCTTGTAGTTCGCGAGTTGAACAATGATAAAGGGAAACGCACCCTGTCCCCACTGTTCGCGCCAGTCCTGAATCAGGATCGGCAGCAGCCGTTCGTACAGCGGCGCGCGTTCGGGCGAGGTGTTCGCTTCGCCCTGATACCAGATCACGCCGCGAATTCCCCACCGGGTCAGGGGAGCGATCATGGCATTGAACAGTCCTCCGGGCGTCCATTGCCCACCGGGCCTGCGCCGCATCTCAGGAGGTTCAGGAGCGGCGCGCCCCTGCGCACGCGCTTTGGCCGCCTGTGCCTTCCACATGGCCATCCGGGTGGGAAACTGCAGCAGCTCAACCTCGTGCTGCTCGGTCAGGCGAGCCCACTCACGAAAAACGGGCATCAGTCCGGGGTCGGAGGAGATGCCGCGGAGACTGGTCCAGGCTTCGATCGGTGTGCCGCCCCATGCACTTTGAATCAGCCCGATCGGTATCCCGGTGCGCGTGTGCAACTCCCGGCCGAAGTGGTAGGCGACCGCGGAGAAGTGCTCCACTGACTCAGGCGAGCATGGCTGCCACTGCTGACCGACCCAGTCGCTCAGCGGGTGCCCACTGACACGATGCATGGTGCGGGCCAGCCGAATCTTCGGATAACGTGCGGAGGCGCGTTCGGCATCTGGGTTCGCGGACCACCTCACAGGCCACTCCATGTTCGACTGTCCGGCCGCAATCCACACATCCCCGACCAGCACATCCCGGAACACACGGGCATTTACGTTTAGCTCGAATGGTCCGCCAGCAGTGCCGGGTGGCAGGGCAACACTCCATCGGCCGAGCTGGTCGGCTTTTGTCGTTCGTGAAGCTCCGCGGAAGCTTACCTCCACACGCTCTCCCCCGTTTGCACTGCCCCATACCTGCACCGGCATGTCTCGCTGCAAAACCATGCCGTCAGCAAACAGGTATGGAAGTCTTACGTCCGCTAACACCGGAAGCGCGCCAGCGAGCACCAGCAG
>DASQEG010000451.1:0-6458 GCA_035633775.1 Bryobacteraceae bacterium | reverse complement strand
AAATGGAAGCCCGGTGATCGTGGCGGACCCTCAGACTGTCACAGCGCAGAACCCCAACGGAACGCCGTTCCCGAACAGCATCATTCCTCAGAACAGGCTGGATCCCGTTGCCCTGAAGTTTACCGAGGCCTTCTTCCCCCTGCCCAATCTTCCTGGCAACTTCTTCAGCTACAACCTTTCGATTCCGCAGGACGACGATCAGTCCGTCATGAAGATAGACCAGCTGTTTACCAATAATCACCGTGCGAGTCTGCGGTACTTCTTCGATGACTTCCGCCGGCTGAACAATGACGGACTCTTGGATTTCAACTCGGAATTCAACTGGGTGACGCACAACGCGACGATCAACGACACGATCACATTCAGCCCGACGGTGGTCAACGTTGCGACTGTCACGTTCAATCGAAACGTCTTCATTCGCGCGCCCCTCATTACGGACGCCGCCCGCGACTGGAAAGCGCTCGGATGCGTGTCGTGTCAGCAGCTGGCGCCGCCGGACATTCCGGAGCACTGGAACGTCTCCATTAACAATGGCTTTGGCGTGCGCTCCAGCACCAACTTCATCAGCTACATGCAGAACTTCCAGATCGCGGACAACCTGAGCATTTCAAGAGGCAACCACCTGTTCTCGATCGGAGGCGATGTTGCGCGCGCTCGCCGCAATGGTCGCGAGTATTTCAACGCGGCGCCCGTTTTCAACTTCAACGGTCAACGAAGCGGTGCCGGGGGTTACGGCTATGCCGATTTCTACCTGGGCGTTCCCGTCTCCGTGCAGCAGAACACGCCCCTGCGTAGCTATCCAATCAAGTGGACACCGTTTTTATACTTTCAGGACGACTGGAAGGTGAGTCGTCAACTGACTCTCAATCTCGGTGTGCGTTGGGCGCCCTACCTGCCGGTGGTCGAATTGCGTGACGAGTTGAGTGCGTTCCGACCCGGGCAGCAGTCGGTGGTTTATCCTCTGGCACCGAACGGCCTCGTGTTTCCGGGAGACCCCGGCATCGACCGCGGGATCGTCCGTGCGGACTACAACAAGATCGAGCCGCGTTTCGGCTTCGCATGGGATGCAACAGGCGACGGTAAGACCAGCGTTCGTGGCGGGTACGGAATCTTCTACGACACCCTTCGTCTGGTGGCCGTGAACAACGTTTCCACCCGTCAGCCTTTCACGCTCGGCACCAGCATCAACGACCCGTTCAGCCTTACCGACCCTTACCGAAACGCCCCTGATGTGTTGCGTGCTCTCCAGACGTTCGACAATTCAAGCGCCCAGAATCGCGCCAGCCGCACCTTCATACGTCCGGTTAACGCCAACAGCATCGATCCGAATTTCACTACAGGCTACATGCAGCAGTGGAATCTGAGTGTGCAGCGCGAGCTGTTCCACGAGTTCGTACTCACCACAGCGTACGTCGCATCGAAAGGGACCAAGTTCCAGATGACGCAGCAGCTGAATCCGGCGATTTACATACCGGGTCAGTCGACTGCGGGCAACATCGACGCGCGCCGGATCTACCGCGACTATCAGACGATTCAGGGCCTTCAGGCTCATGGCAATTCCACTTACCACTCTCTCCAGGTGAGCTTCAATAAGCGCTTTTCGCGCGGCTACACGGTGCTCGGTTCCTATGTCTGGTCGAAGTTCATTGACATTGCGTCGAACGATGGAAATGGGTCCACCAGCCCCGGGTCAACGAATCCGTTTGACTGGAACTACGATCGCGGACGGTCAGACTTCGACGTAAATCACCGGTTCGTAACCAGCTTCATCTGGGACGTGCCGCTGTTCCGGGACGCTGGACGGTTGACGCGGTCGCTGCTCGGAGGGTGGCAGCTGAACGGCATTCTTACACTGCAGAGCGGAACGCCGTTCTCCATCATGGCGGGCCAGAACCGCAGCCTCACGGGAGGCGCAGGAGACCGGGCCGACCTGCTGTACACGCCCGAGGTCTACAGTGACCGGAGCAACGGCGAGAAGGTGCAACGGTACTTTGACACCGGAGCGTTTGCGCAGCCGGAGCTGGGCACTTACGGCAATTCTGGCCGAAACATCCTCACCGGACCCGGCCTTGCAAACCTGGACGCGGCGCTTTTCAAGCAGTTCGGCATCACGGAGAGCTCGATGTTCGAACTGCGCTGGGAAGTGTTCAACGCCATGAACCGCGCGAACTTCGGGAACCCCGTAAGCAACTTGAGCAACTCAGCGTTTGGGCGCATCACGAGTGCACGCGATCCTCGCATCATGCAGATCGGTGCGAAGCTCAAATTCTGAACGGCTGCAGCAGCGGAGCAGACCCGCGGACCACTGGGTCACTCCCCGGTGGTACCGCGGCTTGGTTTGGCTGAAGGCCAATGGGGCGACGCAGTTCGCGCCGCCTCAATTCGCTTCGTAAGTTCCAAAGCCAGTTCCGGCCTTTCGGCAGCGATGTTCCTCTTCTCTCCAGGATCGACGGCCAGATCGTACACTTCGACCGGGTCCGCAGGTGCCTGCCGTACAGCCTTGTAGTTGCGCCATCGGACTGCCTGCGCGAAGCCGCGTTCGTGAAACTCCCAGTACAATGTTCGGTCCGGCTGAGGGACATGCCCACGACCCAGAAGCACCTGCATCACTGATACACCATCCACTTCCTTCGGCGCAGGCTGATCCGTCAGCTCGGCAAAGGTTGGCAGCATGTCCCAGAATGCGAACACTTCGTCCGATACGCCCGGCTTGATCTTTGCCGGCCACCGAGCGATGAATGGAACGCGAATCCCGCCTTCGTAAAGGTCACGCTTAAGGCCGCGAAGAGGACCGTTGGAGGCGAACGTTTTGACCGACATTCCGCCCGGGCCATTGTCGCTGGTGAAGATGATCAGGGTATTGTCAGCGATACCGTGCTGCTTCAGGCGAGCGACCATCTGCCCAACCGTTGCATCCAGCCGGCCCATCATGGAAGCGAGCGTACGTGCCTGTGCCGGCCAGGGTTGGTCTTTGTACTCTCCGTCGTCGGGCGCCTCGAACCGGCCGTGTGGTGGTGTGAAAGCTCCGTAGATGAAGAATGGCCGGTCCTTGTTGCTGTCGATAAACTTCAGTGCGCGGTCAGCAATCAGATCGTGCGAGTACTCCTTCTTCGCACCTCCGAAGTTCTTCGGCAGGTAGTGCTCGCGCTCGTTGTCCCACAGCATGTCCGGATAGTAGGTATGCGCGTGTACCTGATGCAGGTACCCGAAAAACTCATCGAAGCCCTTTCGTGTGGGCAGCGCGTGCATGTCCGGGGGCGTGCCGAGGCCCCACTTCCCGAACATGCCCGTCCGGTAACCAGCCCGCTGGAACACATCGGCCAGCGTGGCCTCCGACGCCTGCAGCGGAATGTGCGGATCAACGTTTCCGCGTACGGTAGCGTGTCCCGTATGCTTGCCGGTCATCAGCGCACAGCGTGACGGAGCACAGACCGTTGATCCGGCGTACACCTGGGTGAAGCGCACGCCGTCAGCGGCAAGGGCGTCGATGTTGGGCGTGCGGATCAGCTTTTGGCCGTAGCAGCCAAGGTCTCCGTACCCAAGATCGTCGGCGAGGATGAAAATGACATTGGGCCGGCCCAGGCTCTCTTGAGCGAGTAGCGGTCCAGTAGCAGCCGCAAGGAAAGTTCGGCGCGTGAACATGCTCATGCGGCTCCGCCCCCGGTCCATTCTTCGTCTATCGTTACCATGTCACCCGTTTCGAGGACGCGGACCTGAGCTTCGGCGCGATGCCGTCCAGGCTCCTCGGCCAAATGCAGGATGTAGTAGCGATCCTGCTTCGAGTCTTCGATGCGAGGTTCCACGACTTTTCCGTCGACAACCATCCGCACCAATTCGGAACGCGTCTGGCCCGGCAAGCCCTGGTTTGTGTTCTCCGCGCGCAGTCTCAGACGCAGTGCGGTACCGCTGGTGGGCGCGCCGACCTCGTGCGGGGTGCCCGCTCGCAGTGCAACCAGCGACCCGGCCGGCCGCCGCGACTGCGCGTCGCTCTCCGACCACCAGCGCCAATCCTTCTCGCGAGCCGCGACAAAGCTGCGCACCTCCGGACTGCCACCCGCAAGGTGCAGCTTGAATCCTGTTACCGCATCGCGGCGAACGGCCATCACATGCTGTCGTTCGAGCGCCTGCAGCCAGCCTTCCCACGTGGGGTCGGAAGCGAGAAACAGTGTCCGAAAGCCAGTCAATTGATTACCCCACCACCAGCTCTCTTTTCCATGTGCGTCCTGAAGCGCAATGGTGGAGATCCGGCCATGCCAGCGATGCAGGTACGGCTGCGAATGGAGGAAGTTCTCATTGCCGAAGTGGAAGCTGGCAATGCCGGAGTAAGTTCCTTTGTCCGCTGCTTCGTCGAGCAGAGCGCGGGTGAGCTCCTCGTTTTCGAGGAACTGCCAGATGAGACGGCCGCCTCCCTTCTGCAATGCACGAAGCCGCGTGTCGCGAAACTCGGCCCAGGAGTAAGGATGATTCTTCTTCGGCAGCTGTTCTCCCGTGTCTTTACCGAATGGAGCAACCGTATCCACCAAATGCGAGTAACATCCAAGCCCGGGCACCGCAACATACGTTCCATATTCCTCGTTGCCGATGGCAAAGGTTACCGGCACCTTCTGCTCATCTGCGATTGCCTGCGCGGCGTAAATCCATCCCGGCGGCGAGTTCTTCGCAGTCCACAGGTGTATCCCCAGGCTGCGCGCCAGGAGCACGGCCTCGCGCGGCGATCCTGCGCCCGGGGCCTCGATCTGCATCGTGAAGACGTGCGAGCCGGAAGGGATCGCGTGCCGCCGGGCGCGCGGAGCACGCCTGCTTGCGATGGGCAGCGATGCCGCTCCAAGCAGACGTAAACTGTCGAGCGCGTACCACGTTGCAAGCGGGTTAGGCTCGCCGCCAGGACGGTCCTGGAAGCCACCCTCGTCACACTGAAGGCTCCAAAGGTAGTGTGCGCATGTTTGCGAGTTCGTGGGCTTCGCTCCGAGCAGCGCCAGCAGATGCAGTGCGGCCCAGACGTACACTACGTCGTCAACAGCACCCAACGTTGCCGCAGGCGACCAGGTCCAGGCGCCGGAGCTGAGCTGACCCGAACGGATCCAGTCGATGAGCGCGCGTGTGTCAGGCCGTTCCAGCCCAAGTGCATCGGAGGCAAGCATGCCCCACAGCGTATTCAGCAGGTGCCCGCCAGACCCGTCCGATGCCGGAGTCAGGTTGAACGTGCCGTCTTTTCGACGCCGCTCGACGAAGTACTTCTTCCATGCCACGTCGCCGTCGGACGGGGTAAGTCCGAACAGTTTCCGAATGCGTACTGCCATGGCCTGGTGCTGCAGCACGGGGTTGCCGCCCAGCTCATATCGGGGGGTGAACTCGGAGGGAGCGGTCCATGTCGCAGCGAGCTGCCGGAAACTCTCGACGGGTTCACCGAGCCAGAGCAGTGTCTGCACCTGTTCCCAATCCAGGCGCCAAAGGGGCCTTTCCGTCCGCCGCCGCTCAGGCACAGGATAGTGATTTCGGACGAACTTTGCCAAGTCCCCGGGTGCCGGGATTGGGAGCTCCAGGGCAACATAGGAACCTACGACCCCAAACGTCGGCGTGACCTGCGGCGTTATATCCGAGCTCCACCCGTAGCCGCCCGTCGCTCTCCGGTGTGTCTCGAGATAGGAGACTATCCGCGGCTTCATGTCGTCGGGCCAACTCGCCGCCGCTAGTCCAGCCGGCGCTCCGATGAGAAACTGCCTTCGGTTCATTCGTTATCCGGAGCTTACCAGAGCAGCTTCAAGGCCAGTTGAAGGCGCCGCGGATCACCCGCGGAATTGATGACACCGACGCCCGGAGAGTTCAACGTCGCGTTCGGCTGACCAAATGCCGGCGTGTTCGTAGCATTGAATGCCTCGGCCCGGAACTGCAGATCCAGGTGCTCAAGCAATGAAAATGTCTTCGCCAGCGAAACATCGAGATTCTTCAGGCCGGGCCCGCTCAGGATGTTCCGCCCGGAGTTCCCGTACGTGTACTGGCGTTGTACCGCGAATGCGCTTGTGTCAAACCAGCGGTCGATCGTGCGCTCAGACGACGACAGCTCGCCGCTGCCCAGCCGGGTCGGGCGATCGGCTCCTCCGGCGTTCGTGATATTTCCTGTGGTCACGACCGTGAACGGAGCACCCGTTCGGACGGAAACGATGGCTCCGACCTGCCAGCCTCCGAATAGCAGGTCTCGTGGACCTCCGCCCGTGGCCCAGCGTTTGCCTCGTCCGAACGGCAGTTCATAAACACTGCTGAACACCCAGTTGTGCCGGATGTCGTTCACGCTGCGGGCACGCTCCAAACGGCGATCGTACGGGTTCAGTGCCCCCTGCCCACCGACTTCGTTGTTGTCTTCAACGACGTTGTCGAGGTTTTTCGCCCATGTGTAAGCTGACAGGAACTGCAGCCCGCTGGACAACCGCTTCTCGAGGCGGAAGGTCAACGCGTTGTAG
>DASQEG010000450.1:0-3696 GCA_035633775.1 Bryobacteraceae bacterium | reverse complement strand
CCGGTGCCCTTGAGCGAACGGCCCGGGCCGCCCAGCGGAAGGTCATCGTGATTCAGGAGGTCAAGCCGGAACGCCCGAATGTCCCGCAGGTCCGTTTTGACTGTCAGCTTCACGCGGTGCTTGGTGGGCGCGTATCCTGCGGCCAGCAGCGAACCGTCCTCAAGCGGCAGGTACTTCTGTCCGCCGGTCGAGATGTCGTCCACTTCGGCCCGGATGACCGTCCAGTTAACGGCCGCGGCTGACGGCTTCGGCATCTTTGCTTCGATGGCAGCAACGGCGTTCAAAATGGAGTTGCGCTGCTTCTGTTCCTCAGGCGTGTAGACCGGAGCGGTTGATTCCCACGTGTTGTTCACAAACGCGAAGAGCTTGTAGTACTCCTCCTGCGTGAGCGGATCGAACTTGTGGTTGTGGCACTGCGCACACTGCACCGTGACACCGAGCACCGCCTTGCCAATCGCGTCGATGCGGTCGAACATGGCTTCCATGCGGAACTGCTCGGGGTCGATGCCCCCCTCCTCATTGATCATGGAGTTGCGGAGAAAGCCCGTGGCGACGATCTGATCCTGAGCAGCGTTCGGAAGCAGATCGCCGGCAAGCTGCTCGACAACGAAGCGGTCGTACGGCAGGTCGCGGTTGTAGGCGTTGATCACCCAGTCGCGGTAGAACCAGACATTTCGTGCCTTGTCTTTTTCAAAACCGTCGGAGTCCGCATAACGCGCCGCGTCGAGCCAGTGGCGTGCCTGCCGCTCACCGTAGTGAGGGGACGCGAGCAGCCGATCGATTTGTTTCCCCCACGCATTGGGCGATTTGTCGGTCACAAACGCATCGATCTCCGCCGGAGTGGGCGGCAGACCCGTAAGGTCGAGGCTGGCGCGGCGCAGCACCGTCACTCGGTCTGCCTGCGGTGAGGCTTTCAGTCCCTCCGCGGCCAGCCGTGCCTGAATGAATCGATCTACGGGATGCGAAGCCGTACCGGCCGGCAGGGCGGGCTTCACCGGAGGAATGTAGGCCCAGTGCTTCTTCACTTCGGCAGTGGCGACACTGGCCTCATCCGGCCATTTCGCGCCTTCATCGATCCAGCGCTTCAGCGTGTCGATCTCGGACGCGGTCAGGGGTTTGGCACCCATTGGCATGCGAGCCTGATCGCCGATTCCGGCGACGCGGTGGTAGAGACTGCTGTCCCCCGATTTGCCGGCGTGGATGGATTTCGCCGCCAGCGCCCTGGAGTCAAGGCGCAAGCCGCCCATCTGCGCCTTCGGCCCATGGCACGAGAGACAGGACTTGTCGAAAATCGGTTTGACGTCGCGCGTAAATTCTACCGACGCAGGGGTTTGTGCGCTTAAGAGCGAAAGGGCAGCGCATGCAGTCAACGGACTGCGGAGGTTCTTGGCCAGGGACATAGTGGCTTACGGCGTTCCCCGCCGGATGTTAACAATTTACACCCCGGAGAACGGGACTTGATACCATCGTCCAAACAAACTTTCGTTCTACGTGGAGGACCTCGTGAGTCAATTGACTGGCGCGGAGTGGAAACAACAGATGCGCGACGGCAAGCCGAGCATGGGCTTGTTCCTGAACGCGCACAGCCCGACGCTTGCCGAACAGCTCGCGCACAGCGGTTACGACTGGCTGCTTGTGGACACGCAGCACGGCCCCATGGGTTATGAAAAGCTTTCAGCCATGCTGTGTGCGATCGCAAGCGGCGGGGCGAAGTCGATGGTTCGTGTCGCCGGTTACAGCGATCGCGCAGGCATCCAGCAGGCTCTCGATCTGGGCGCCGACGGCGTGTTGGTGCCGTACATCAACACGGCTGACGAAGCGCGGCAGGCAGTCAGCTGCGCACGCTATCCGACCACCGGTACTCGTTCGGTGTACTTCCCGCAGCGGTGCACGAACAAGGCCGGTCTGCTCGGTTACGTGGGCAATGCCAACAAGAACATCACGGTAGCGCTCCAGGTGGAGACCGCGTCATGCATCGAAAACATGGACGAGATCGCTGCCGTCCCTGGTGCCGACATGCTCTTCCTCGGCCAGAACGACTTGTGCATGTCGATGGGGCTTTATGAGAAGTACGAGTTCCCGCATATGTACACCTCCAGCGAACTCGGGGCGGCAACAGACAAACTCATCAGCGCGGCGCGGCAGAACAACATCATTCTCGGCGTGTTTCTGTTCGGCACCACCCGGGTAGGCGAGTTCCTCGACAAAGGATTCACATTCATCAGCGTGGGCAACGACCTGCATCACGTTCTCACACAGGCGACGACCTACGTAAAAGAGATGGAAGAGATCGCGAGTGCGCGCAAAGGCTGGGCGCGTGCGGCTACGGCGCTGATCTAACCGATTCATGACGCGACGCGAGTTGCTCGCAGGCGCCGGGGCGCTGCCCGCTGTAGCGCAGGGAACACGGACTGCAGCCTGGCTGCCCGCGGTCCTTGCCCGCCACGACAAGTACGTCACTGACCTGATGACCCGCCAGATCACGGATCCGGCGAGTCGATGGCGGGGCATTTACCTCGATGACTACGGACTGCCCATGCCGGGTGTGGCGGGCGGCATCATCGACGCTCTGACGTCGGCGTGGCTGCACCCGGGATCGAAGTACCACAAGGATGCCGCTCTTCCCGAGCGCATCCGGCTGGCAGCCGATCTGCTCCGCCGCGAGCAGACCCCGGACGGCAACTGGCATCTGCCCACGACGAACTTCAACTCGCCGCCCGACACAGGCTTCATTGTGCGAGCAATGTCTCCGGCGGCCGTCCTGTTGCGTCGTGCCGGCGAGAAGGACCTGTTTGGCGTGCTCGCACCGGTGCTTCGCAAAGCCGGAGAGGGCATGGTCAAAGGGGGTGTGCACACTCCCAACCACCGCTGGGTTGTAAGTGCGGCACTCGCGCAGCTTTACGACCTGTTCAAAGATGAGCGGTACGTCAGGCGCATCGATCAGTGGCTTGCGGAGGGCATCGACCTTGACTCCGACGGGCAATGGACTGAGCGGAGCACTTACGTATACAACCCAATTACCGATGCGGCCTTCGTGACGATGGCAGCGAAACTGAACCGGCCGCAGCTGCTACAGCCCGCGCGGCGGAATCTCGAAAGCATGCTGTACCTGCTGCATCCCGGGTACGAGGTCGTCACGGAAATCTCCACACGGCAGGACCTCAACATACGCGGTGATATGGGGCCGTACTGGTTCAGCCTCGCTTATCTCAGCGCGAAAGAAAAGGATGGGCGTTTCGCAGCGCTGGCTGACCACTTTGCGCCCATGCGTGCGAGCCTCTCGGCGCTGATGGAATATCCGGACCTCGCGTCGGCCGATGTGGCCGCGAAGCCTCTGCCCGATACATACACGAAGCTCTTCCCGCACAACCACCTCGCTCACATTCGACGCGGCGGGATGAGCGCCGTGGTGCTCGGGGGTGGCCGCGACCGCGTTTTTAGCTTTCGTAACGGAGATGCTGTGGTGAATGCAGTCCGGTTTGCCTCGGCATTCTTCGGAAAGGGACAGTTTGCGGGCGGCGACTTAATTGACAAGGACCGCAGCTACAGCCTGATGCAGAAGCTGCAGGGCCCGTACTACCAGCCGCTCGATCCTGCGCGAACCGTGGATGCCGACAGCTGGAGTAAAGTCCGCGCAGAACGTGGCCAGACGGAAGTAGGAACGCTGGTGCAGACCGTGACTGTATCGCCGTTACC
>DASQEG010000449.1:0-3579 GCA_035633775.1 Bryobacteraceae bacterium | reverse complement strand
GACCTGCAGGATCGTCAGGCTGTTACGCTACCACGATAAACGCAGCGCGAGTTGAATCGTCCGCGGTGCGCCGCTGGAGCTGGCGAAGAGGAAGTTGCCTGCACGAGTGAACGTACCGGCAGCAGCGTTGAAGTTAAACTGACCCGACTGCACCCCGGTAATGTTGGTGCGATTGGTCAGGTTGAAAGCCTCACCAATCAGCTGGAGACGCATACGTTCAAAGCCCAGCGGGATGAACTTAGAGACGCGTGTATCGAGAGTGGCAAACATTGGAAGCCGCTCGGTGTTGCGTCCCAGGCCGGGAACTCGGTCGTTGCGGGGGTTACCGTCGTTGTTTACATCCTGACCGACGCGCAGAGTATAGGGCGAACCTGATGAAGCTTCACCGATCAGCGAGAGCTGCCAGTCGCCCAGAACAGCGCGAAGCGCAGGATTCAAACCGTTCCCGTACGCAATGTCCCATACAGCCGAGCCCACAAACCGGTGCGGCACATCGGCATCGCCGACCCCACGGTCGCCTCGCGTGTACAACGTGTCCTGAACGATGGCGGCATCGTCGCCGGTGTCCGGAACCACCGCGACTGGGCTCGGGTTGTCGTCGATGACCTTCGACCATGTATATGATGCCATGAACTGAACGTTTCGCGAGTACCGCTTCTGCACCTGCACGAAGCCGCCGTGGTAAATCGAGTTTGCGGTGCTCTCGGCCACTGTGATCCGTCCGAAGTTTGGGTTCGGCCGAGCAGCAGGACGGCGGTAGTACTGGATAGCGTTTGCGGCACCGCTGAGGTCCACGGCAGTGCCCGTCAGCAGTTCGGCCCCAGCCACGTTAATGTCGCGTGAGCGAGGCAGACGAAGGCCGCGCACACCGAGATAGCCGAAGGTCACCGACGTTTCGGGAGCGACACGAAACTCGAGATTGTAGCTCCACTGCCAGGTCTCGGGCTGCTGGTAATCGGGCGACATGACAAAGACATTGGGCCGGAACGTAACCCCGGGCGGAACCGACGTAAGCAGGTTCGGGAATGTCGGAAAACCGGGTGCACCGGGCTGAAGCGTGAACTGGAAGATCTGCAGACCGTTGTTCGTGTGCGACGTTCCCGTCACGATGCTCGACGTACGTCCGATATAGCGGCCCACGCCTCCACGCATGGCTGCCCAATCGGTCAGCTTGTACGCAAAGCCCAGGCGCGGAGAGATGTTGTTGCTGTCCGTGTTGATGCGGTCGTTCAACAGGCCAAGACCTGTCAAACCCGGGTCAGCGTTGCGGATCGATCCGGCCGCATAACGAAACAGGTCATAACGAATACCGTAGTTGAGCGTGAGCCTGTCGGTAGCTCGCCATTGGTCCTGAGCAAAGAACGCGTACTCATCCACATTCGGTTTCGACAGCGGCCCCCCGGTATCGGCACCGGCCAGAGCCTGAGTGAAGCTCGTGGGACGCCGGCTGGCATAGTCGGCGAGAGAAGCAAAGAAGTACGTGCCGCCAAACTGCCCGGGGAAGAAGTTCTCTACGCGGGCGAAATTCAGGTCTCCGCCAAACTTCAACGTGTGCCGGCCACGCACGACTGATAGCGTCGAGATGCCCTGGAAGCCATTGATGTTCGTGTACCGTGGGCTGAAGTTGTTCCGTCCATACGTGATGTAACGGGCACCTGCCTGGTTCACCTGAACGTTCGGGCCCTCAGCATTTGCCGAGCCCGGAGCGTTGTCCTGCAGGTAATTGAACCGCGCGTCCCACACCATGGTGCTGCCGATCACACGGTTGTAGTTGATGGTCAGGTTGTCGGTGTAGTTGCTACTGTTGCCGGTGGCGCTGGGGTGCGTCTGGAACGTGTTCTCGAAATTGACGCCATCGAATCGCTGCCGATTGTACCGGCCGTACAGCGTCTGGTTGGGGCTGATGTTGTAGTCGATCTTGATCAGGTAGATGTTGTTGTCCTGCTTGCGCTGGTTCGGTTCGGTGTACTGCGCCAGCTCGCGGACGGCCTGCTGAGATGCTGCGTCGGCCGGAGCATTCGGAAGGAAGTGAGTCACCGGTTCTGAGTTCCGCTGCCCTTCATAGTTGAAGAAGAAGAACAGCTTGTCCTTTACAACGGGTCCGCCCACATTCGCGCCGAACTGGTCGTACTCGTAAGGCTGCCGCGGAATTCCAACGGGATACCGGGCGCTTGGGCTGAACTTGTTGCTTGACTGGTTCGCACGCAGCTTGGTCGTCCGCCAGAACCAGAATGCGTTTCCGTGAAAGTCGTTCGTGCCCGACTTCGTGATGACGTTAATGACGCCGCCGCCCGCACGTCCAACCTCGGGCGCGAAGCTGTTGTTGTTGACCTGGAACTCACGCACGCTTTCCTGGCTAAAGCTGTAGGGGTTGCGCACACCGGCGCGACCAGCGGATTGACCGAAGAATACATTGTTCGCATCGGCGCCATCGATCAGCAGGCTATTCAGAGGTCCGCGCTGGCCGCCGAACGACAGATCGCCACCGCGGGGATCGCGAACCACCCCGGGTGTGAGTGTTGCAAAATCGAGGAAGTTGCGGCCATTGATCGGCAGGTCCCGGACGGCCTTCTCCGTAACTGTCGTACTGGTCTGAGAACGCGTCGTTTCCACCACCGGGGTTTCTGCCGTTACTGTCACTGACTCGGCCGCGGTACCAATCTCCAGCGCGACGTCGAGCGTAGCGATTGCGCCAACGGCGAGGGCAATGTTCTCGCGTCTGCTCCCTTTGAAGCCACTGGCTTCAATGTTCAACGAGTACCGGCCCACCGGCACGCGTACGAAGTTGTACAGCCCTGCTTCGGTGGTTATCGTCTCGCGCGTGAAACCGGTTTCTTCATTGCTGGCCACAACTTTCGCACCAGCGACTGCAGCACCGGTTGGGTCAGTTACAGTCCCGTTAAGAGATGCGCCTCCTACCTCGGATTGTGCAAAACAGGCCGAAACGGACGCGATCGCAACCAAAGCCCACTTAGTACAACGGCTCATTCAACTCCTGTTCCATATTACGGAATAATGAATATGAATTACTAAATTCTTCTAACTGGCGGTGGCCAGCTTGTTAATTTAGTGTACCGTGACCAAGCTGCTTGAAGGCAACCCTAGAGGTTGCGAAGCGCGACAATCGGATCTACACGCATGGCCCGCTCAGCAGGAATCCAGGATGCAGCCAGAGCGGCGAGTATGAAGATCGCAGTTACGCCCGCATACACGGTCCAATCCCCTGAAGTAACTCCGAACAGAAAAAATGAGAGCGTATCGGCGAGAACAACCGCTCCCGCCAGGCCAACGGCTGAGCCGATCGTTACAAGCTTCATGCTCTGGCTAATCACGCCCCCCCTAACCTGGCCCGCAGAGGCACCAAGCGCAACGCGAATCCCAATCTCATGTCTCCGCTCCTCGACCATGCGCGAGAGCACGGCGTAGATTCCCACAATGGCCAGAACAAGCGCGAGCAGCCCGAGGACCAGCATCACGGACGCGCTGTAGCGCAATCCGGTGAAGCTCTCGTAGATCACGCGGTCCATGGTCCGCACGTTGATCATCGGCAGGTCGGGGTCAAGTGCAGCCACCTGAGCC
>DASQEG010000448.1:0-13048 GCA_035633775.1 Bryobacteraceae bacterium | reverse complement strand
ACTGGAAAGCAGGATCCGTCCGGTTTCTATCCGCGTTCCCATTCCCGCCCTGGTACGCGGTCCTGAATGCATCACCGGTACCGGAAAGATCCGAAGCTGCGTTGAACGTGCTGCGGGTTCGTTGTCCGGCGGCATGTTCATTGGGAATCCGTTCACGGATGTGAGTGACCTCTGCTCGAATGTCTTTGTCACCGCCGACGGAGAGCCGGATGGGCTGATTGCTTCGGCGGAGTCAATTGCACGGGACTTCTGGGCGATGCGTAAGGAGCTCCAGCAGCCACTCACCTCCCTTCAGGAAAGCGTGCGGATCGCAGGCGCTGCGAACGGCCGCGTGGTGCTGGTGGATGCTGCGGACGCGACCAGTTCCGGCGCACCGGGTGACTCAAACGCGATTGTCGCCGAGCTGCAGAGGCAGGGGTGCACCCGCACGGTCCTGGCTCCGATCGTCGATGCACCCGCTGTCGCGGCCGCCATTCAGGCTGGCGTCGGGGCGACGATTACGACCAGGGTCGGCGGGACCCTCGATCGGCGATACAGACCATTGGAGGTGACGGGCCGGGTGCGCCTGCTTTCAGATGGCCACATGATCAGCGAATCTCATGGAGAGGCATGGAATGCGGGAAAGACCGCCGTGTTGCATTGCGGGCCGGCCACACTGGTCGTAACTTCTCGTGCTGTGAGCTTATATGACCGTAGCCTCTTCCTCGCCAACGGCCAGGATCCCGCCGCGTTCGATATGACAGTCGTGAAGTCTCCGCTTTCGCAGCCGAGATTCTTTGAAGAAGGAGCAGAACGGGTGATCAACGTGGATGCGCCCGGGGCCACAAGCGCCAACATCAGAAGTCTCGGGCACACGAGGTGTGCACGGCCGCTCTTTCCGCTTGACGAAATTGAAGAATATATGCCGGAGGCTCGCGTTTTCCGGAGGTCATCCTGAAGATCCGCGACATAAAAGCGTACGGCCTGCGCGGTCGCACGCCCGAGGGCGGGTGGTCGAACGAACTCCAGCCAGACGATTGTGTACACACCATTGTCAAAGTCGAAACGACCGAGGACCTGGTTGGCTGGGGATCAGTGTTCACATCAGAGTCCCTGGTCAACGCCTCTCTCGATACTTTGCGGCCGTTGGCCATCGGTGAGAGCGCACTTGAGCCCGAGCGCGTCTCCGAGAAACTGCATCAGAATACATTCTGGCTTGGACGTGGCGGCTCCATCACGCACACGATCAGCGGTATCGATATCGCGCTTTGGGATGTACTCGGTAAAGCTACGGGGCAACCGGTCGGCAGGTTGTTGGGCGGACGTTACCGCGACCGTGTTCGCCCCTATGCCTCACTGCTGATGCGCGAGCCTGAGCGAATGGCCGACCAGCTGGTCCCGGTGAAGGCGCAAGGGTTCCGCGCGTTCAAGATCGGCTGGGGACCCTTCGGACGCCGTGACAGCAAGACGGATGAGGCTATCGTTCGAGCCGCACGTGAGGCGATTGGTTCCGACTCCCTGCTGATGGTGGATGCCGGTGGCAGTGACGCGCACTGGCCCGGTGACTACAAATGGGCTGTTCGGACGGCGGAGATGCTGGCGGGCTACGACGTGTACTGGTTTGAGGAGGCGCTGCATCCCGACGCCCTCGCCGACTTCGTGGCGCTCCGGCGGGCATCGCGCGTCCCAATCGCGGGCGGAGAAGTCCTGACACGACGCCAGAGCTTCGCACCATGGCTCGAAGCGGGTGCATTCGATATCGTACAACCCGACGTTACCAAGTGCGGCGGAATCAGCGAGCAGCGCCGCATCGCATGGGCTGCGCAGGAGCATGGTGTCCGCTTCATTCCTCACGGCTGGAACACGGCGGTAGGCCTGGCCTCAGATCTTCAGATCGCTTCGGCGTTCGCGCAAACGAACTTTGTCGAGTATCTAACCGGATCTCCCTTCATCGACGAACTTACGGTTTCTGGCTGGCAACTGGATGAGGATGGCATGCTGCCCATACCGGACGCACCGGGCCTGGGGATTGAAATGAACACGGAAGCTTTAGCGGAGTTCGCGCGCGTGCCCGTCTGATGCCGTTGCTTGCATTTCTTTGGATCGCGTTCGCTCTGAACTATCTCGACCGGCAGATGGTCTACTCCATGCTCCCGGCGCTCAAGGCCGACTTGGGGTTCGAAGGCGCGCGTCTGGGCCTGATTGGCACCGTCTTTCAATGGGTATACACCATAACGATGCCGCTGGCCGGCAGGATGGCCGACGTTTGGCGTCGTGACATTCTGATCACCTCAAGTCTGGTGCTGTGGAGCATGGCCGCCCTGGGCTGCGGCTTCGCGAGGTCCGAGGTTTCGTTCCTTGGCTGGCGCGGCGTGATGGCGGTTACCGAGTCGCTGTACTACCCGGCCGCCCTCGCCGTGATTGCCAGTAACTATGCGCCGGCCGTTCGGTCACGTGCGCTCGGGATTCACCAGTCGGCTCAACTCTTCGGAGCTGTAGCAGGTGGTTGGTATGGCGGCTGGGCCGCTGACAACGTCGGCTGGCGTGAAGGCTTCCGGATCGCTGCTGTCGTCGGGATCGCGTACGGAGGCGTCCTTTGGTGGGGTGTCCAACGATCGAAGCAGTACGCCAGTGCCGAAGCTGGCCGCAGCAGCGTGCTGAGCAGCTTCCGTTCTCTGCTTCGCTCGCGGGCGTACGTTGCACTCTGCTTCGCCTTCTCAGCATTCTGCGCCATGCAGTGGATCTTCTTCGCGTGGTTTCCCACATTCCTGCAGGAGCGGTTCGGACTTTCGATGACTGAAAGCGGCTGGAACGGCACGCTGTTCATCCAGACGAGCGCAATCGTTGGTATCGTTGCAGGCGGCATTGTGACGGACAAGTTGCGACAGCGCTGGCCCGCCGCGCGACTGCACGTTTCGGCTGCGGGTGTGCTGCTGAGCGCTCCCTTTGCTTTCCTGACATTTTCGGCGGATAGCCTGCATGAGGCACGCGTATTTTCCGCTGGGTTCGGTGTCTTCGGCGGCTTGCTGGCGGCGAACGCTTTTGCGGCGGCTTACGATCTGATGCGCGACAACAGCCATGGGCTCGCCGGAGGGATCCTGAATATGACCGGTGGGATCTCGTCGGGTGCGACGATCTACGCTGCGGGCGCGTGGAAGGAGTCCATCGGCTTCTCGGGATTGATGAGCGTCGTCGCGACTGTAGCGGTAGGAACGGCGTTAGTGCTCATGGTCGTGAGTCATCGGGGGCAGGCCAAAGCTGATCTGCCCCCGGTTCGTAGCGGTGCTTAGAAGACGATACGCAGCCCGATTTGGCCAATCCGAGGACCCTCGGTATCGGAGAATTGGCCAAACTGCGGACTGGTGATCGTCGAGTTCGGCGGCAGGAAATTCACGTTGTTGAACACGTTGAAGAACTCGCCGCGGAGGTCGGCCCGCACGCGTTCACTCCAGAGGTTAAACGTCTTTGCCAGCGCAACGTTCGTGTTGAAGTAACCAGGCCCTCGGAATGCGTTCCGTCCAAGCGTTCCGTATGTTGCCTGTTCCGGTGACGTGGGCGTATTGATCGCGTTCAGCGCCGTAAAGCGGCTTCGGCTGAAGTTTGCCGGGTCGAACCAGTAGTTGCCGCTACGGTTCGCAAACGCACGCTCGGCCTTGGGATCGACGGTCGTTACGCCGGCCCCGACCAGATCAGCCCGGACGAGCGTGGCATCTCCCGCTCCGGACGGACCAGGACGGTTTGCAGCCGTGGACGTTCCGGCCTTTACGTCAATGGGGAAGCCCGTATGCCACGTCACGATAGGCGACAGGCGCCAGCCACCGAAGACGTTCTTCAGGAGTCCGTTGCCGCTGGTTCGAAAGAACGGCATGTCCCACACCGAGTAGAAGCTGATGCGGTGCGTTATGTCGAAGTCTGCCGGTGCCCAGAACTGCATTCGGTTGTAGGCAGGTACAGCGTTGTTCGACTCGCGAAAGCCGGAGGTGTTGTCCATCGTCTTACCCCACGTGTACGCAAGCTTGAACTCGGCCCTGCCAAAGTACGGAATGTCCGATGCGCGGCGGGTCAGCGCAGTCTGCAAGCTGTTGTAGTTCGCACGGCCGACGTTATCGAAGGTCCGCATGAAGCTCAACCCGCCAGGAGTGGCATCGGGCTGAGTTGCCCATCGCCGGTCCAGGGTGCCCACGATGAATGGGTTGTAGTCCACCAGTCCGGTAAGCCCGAAGCCGTTCCACCCGACGTAGTTCACTTCAGCCGTCGTATTCTCGAACACTTCGTGTTGAACACTGAAGTTGTACTGATATGTGTACGGCGTACGCAGGTTGGGATTGACGAAGTAGACAGTGGTGCCGCCGAATGGAAGGTAAGGCTCGAAGCTTACGTCCGGTGCTGGAGGTCGCGAGGGAAATGGATTAACCGTGCCCGTCGCTCCAAACGGATCACGGAACAGCGGCGACTCGGCTCTGATCGTCCCGGGGCGATCCGGGTAGATGTCCGTGTACCCGTAATACGGCGCCTGGCCATTGAACTGAAAGTTATCCTCACCTTTCAGAACGTCGTAGAAAACACCGAACCCCGTGCGGATGCTCGTGCGCCCGGTTCCCGTCGGATCGAAGGCAAGGCCTATTCGGGGACTCCAGTCATTTCGGTCGGGGAAGTTTGACCCGCGAGGTGCGCCAGGATCGCCCGGGAACAGCAAGCCCGTGGGTGCATTGGGAAAACGTTGCGACCTGCCTCCGAACACAGGGGAGAACGTTCTTGCCTGTGTGTCGTACTTTGGCTCGCTGTAATCGTATCGTAGTCCCAGACTCAGGGTCAGCCTCGGCAGAATGCGCCATTCATCCTGGACAAAACCACTCCACATCCGTGAGCGAATGTTTGAGGCAGCGGACGGCGATTGCGAGTACCAGTTGGGAAGCCCGAAGAGGAAATCCGCGAAGTCGTTGTTCGACCCGATGCCATCGGGTCCTGCGAACTCAAACAGCCCGTTGACGTAGAAGTCGAAGATCATGTTCTGCTGATACGCCGACCAGGCAAACCCCATCTTCAGGTTGTGCTTGCCCCTGATCCACGAGAACGTGTCGGTGAACTGATACGTGTTGGCGATCAGGTCCGAGGGCCCGTTCAGCGACAACCCAAGGTCCACGCCCGAGGCGAAGGAAAGGAATGGCGGGCCGCTTGGGCGGTCGGAGATAGTCGCAATGCCCAGTTCTGCACCTGTCGGCAGATCCGCCGCTGGTTCTGACTGGCGGGTGTTGGACCGCTGCGCAGTAAATCGCGCCTCATTCAACACCGTAGGAGTGAACGTATGAGTGTGGTTGACTGTGCCGAAGTATTGCTTCCGAGCCGTAGTGTACGGGAACCCTTCCGGACTCGTCGTATACGGGAAGGGAACGAGAGTGTCGCCACGATTGCGACCCAGTGTGACCGAAACCCGGTCCATTTCGCCGATCATCCAGTCGCCCTTGCCCGTGTACTCATTGCGGTCGTCCTTTGCGCTTCCGCGAGGGAACTGCTGTCCGGCCGGTGAACTGGGGATGAGGCCTGCACGAATATAGTTCTGTGCGATGGGATTGATGCGTGTCGGCTCGATGATCGCACGCTGCGCCAACTCGGGATTCGGCTGGAAGTAGGGATTACTTTGCAGAAATGCCGCAACGTCCGTGTCCGGCCCGCCGTTTGGTGCCGATTGAGAGAAATCGCCGCGAAGCTGTGCGGGTGTGAAAACAGGCACCACCCTGCCGGTCGAGAGGGAGTTTTGACGCTGCCCCTGGTACGCGACGACGAAGAACAGCTTGTTCTGAAGAACCGGCCCGCTCAGTGTGCCGCCGAACTGATGCCGCTTGAGGATCGGCTTCGAGCGTCCCAGCTTGTTGTCGAAGAACCGGTTTGCGTTGAGAGCTTCGTTTCGCGCGAAATCATAAGCGGTACCGTGAAAGTCGTTTGTTCCAGACAGGGTAACTACACTAACGATGCCGCCAGCGTTGCGGCCGTATTCGGCCGAGTAGTTGTTGGACAGAATCCGAAATTCCTGAATCACATCAGGGTTCGGATTGAAAACAACGCCGTTCGACAGAAGGTCATTATTCAAGCCGCCGTCCAACAGGAACGTTACTGAATCCGAACGATTTCCGGAGATGCTGTATGTTCCGGCGGCGCTCGAGTTCGGCCGTCCTTCTGTGACACCAGGCTGCAGCAGCGCCAGTTCAAGGGCATTTCTGCCGTTCAGCGGCATTTCGGTGATGGACTGATTTGTGACTGTGTAGCCGATGGTGGCATTCATCACTTCGACCCCGCTTGTAACGGCGTCGACCGACACCACTTCGCTCACCAGCCCAACTTCCAGCCTGAGATTGACGAACGTCGTGCGATCAATCTCTACCCGCTGGTTCTGAACGACGAGGCGGCTAAAGCCGGGGTGCTCTGCCGTCACGTTATAGGACCCCACCGGCAGCCGCTCGACTATAAATCGACCCTCGCTGTCGGCCGTGGCATTACGAGTCAGGCCGGTGTTCGCTTCCGTCACCGTGATGCGTGCATTTACGACCGCGGCGCCGGTCGGGTCGTTTACGGTTCCCCCCACTCGGCCTGTTGCTGTCTGAGCGAATGCTGCCACCGTGAGCAGCATTAAAGAAACAATGATGGCAGCGAGCCTGGAGCCGCCCGGGTATCCGATTGTCATGCCAAACAGTCCCCTTTATCGGCGGAGGTCGCCGAGAATTACTCCACCCTAGGAGAATTGATATTGGATGTCAATCCCGCGGCGTCGAGCTCAGTAATCGCGAGTGTGAAGGAATATTTCCGCTCGACGAACCAGAACTCCTGACGTGCATGGTCACAGGCAAAGGTGAAGAACTTAATAGGTCCTGCTGCGCGCGACGCTGGAGCCAAGGCCAGCCTTTGGGACGCTGTTGTTCCTTACGAACTCTGTCCAGACCGCGTGGTGGTCGGAAAACGCCAGCGGCTCAATTCCTGATTTCGTGGCTTGCAGACCGCGCAGGTAAACCCAGTCGAGTTGCAGCCCGAAGCGGTCGTAGGTCGGGCGATCCTCGCGAAACGGCGTCTCAAACCCGTGCCGCTGCATGAGCTGCAGTACCGCGCGAGCGTGAGCGTTCCCTGTGGGATAAGGAACCGAGTGAAGGATCCAGTTCAGGCTGAGTGTATTCAGGTCTCCGCCAATGATCGATGGCCCGCGATACGCATCCGCGTCGGACAGAATCGGCTCTAACTGTCGGAGCCTCTCCTCTACCGTGATGCGGGTGTCCAGATGCGTCGTCCAGACTCGGATCGAGCCGTGTGGCGTGTGGGCCGTGACACCGAGTGCGAGACGCGGGCGAATCTTCACGAGCTTGTAGAAGCGCGGCACAACCTTCACGTTCTTGTTCGTGATCGGCCAGCGGCTCAGGATCGCTACGCCGACATTTGTTGCTCCGGCGTCGGGCGCCGCAAACGCAGCATGGAGGCGCAGTTTGACTGCGAGCTCTTCGGCGACACTGGCCTGTGCTCCCTTGCGCCTGATTACCTCCTGCAGCAGCAGGATGTCAGGGGTGCCACCGCTCCGTTCCGTGATCTCCTTCGCGATGCGATTGGCGTCGTCGACGGCAGCCAGATTGATGGACATAACGCGTGTCAGGCAATGCCCCTGGCAGGGTCCGGACGCAGCCCACAGTGTTGCGAACTGCGAAACGATCAGCACGAACACTGCGCGTTGCGATTGAGAAACTAGTGCAGACAGCACAATCCTGATTGTGCCGCACCGGCCCGCGCCGGCTGTGAAGCAGCGATCCTTTCCTCAATCGGCCACAATGGAGCGGGAGGCAGTATGCCCGCGCCAGTCATTTATTCCAGCGTTCTCGAACTTATCGGCAACACGCCGCTGCTCGAAATCTCCTGTTTTGACATCGGTGCCTGCCGGTTGTTCGTCAAACTCGAGAACCAGAATCCCGGCGGGTCCATCAAGGACCGGATGGCACTCTCCATGGTTGCAGCCGCTGAAGCTTCCGGTGCGCTTCGTCCGGGTGGCGTAATCGTTGAAGCGACGGCCGGCAATACCGGCCTTGGCCTCGCACTGGTCGCGGCTGCTCGCGGCTATCGCTTGATCGTGGTCATTCCCGACAAGATGTCGACCGAAAAGATTCAGCATCTGCACGGGCTGGGAGCGGATGTGCGCATCACGCGAACCGACGTCGACAAACACCACCCTCAGTATTATGTGAACCTGGCGCGTGAGATTGCCGAATCAACGCCTGATTCGTGGCTGGTGGACCAGTTCTCAAATCCAGCGAATCCGCTCGCGCATGAGGAAACCACGGGTCCCGAAATATGGGCGCAGACCGCAGGACGGGTAGATGCGGTGGTGTGCGGCGTCGGGTCGGGCGGGACGATCACGGGACTGAGCCGTTACTTCGCGCGTGTCAGCCCCTCGACCGAAATCGTCCTCGCCGATCCCGCAGGCTCGGCACTGGCCGAGTACGTGCGCACCGGAACCCTGGGCGAGGACGGTTCTTATGCCGTTGAAGGTATCGGGCAGAGCGCTGTGCCTCCCGTTACGGATCTTTCGCGGGTGACACGTGCCTACACAATCCCCGACGCACGGAGCTTTGAGGTTGCGCGAACGCTGCTTTGCAGGGCAGGAATTCTTGGCGGTTCTTCTACCGGCACGCTGGTTGCTGCTGCCATTGATTACTGCCGGGAGCAAACAACGGCCAAACACGTGGTCACCTTCATTTGTGACAGCGGCAACAAGTACCTGTCAAAGATGTTCAACGACTACTGGATGCTGGAGGGCGGATACAGGCAGTTGCCGCGCACGGGCGACCTGCGGGACCTCATCCTCAGGCGGTACCGCGATGGCGCTGTGATCAGCGTCGGTCCCGAGGACTCTCTACTCACGGCCTACAATCGCATGCGCACCTCAGACGTCTCGCAGCTTCCGGTGCTGGATTCGGGCAGACCGGTCGGCATCCTCGATGAGTCGGATCTGCTCATGGCCGTTGGCGATGACGAATCGCGGTTTCGCCTGCCGGTCCAGACTGCCATGACGACTCGCTTGAAGACGCTGCCGCCGAGCTCCACAGTCGAGTCGGTTAACGAGATCCTGAACGAAGGGCTGGTCGCGCTGATCATGGATGGCCAGGAGTTTGTCGGACTGATCACGCGAAGCGATCTGCTGAATTACATGCGCCGCCGTCTCAAATGAAACCAACGGAGAAGCCATTGAAAGCGAAGTTCGGAACGCTCGCCATTCACGCCGGACAGGTGCCGGATCCTACAACCGGCGCCATCATGACGCCCATCTACGCCACCAGCACGTACGTGCAGGAAAGCCCGGGCGTCCACAAAGGCTACGAGTACTCTCGCAGTCAGAATCCCACCCGTTCCGCCTGGGAGGGCTGCATTGCCGCACTCGAATCCGGGACACGCGGCTTTGCCTTTGCGTCAGGCCTTGCAGCCACAGCTACCGTCCTCGAGTGCCTCGACAGCGGCGACCACGTGATCGCATCGGATGACATGTACGGTGGCACGTTTCGTCTTTTCGAGCGGGTCCGTCGCCGGTCGGCGGGACTTACGTTCACTTACGTCGACATGACGGATCCGGAAAACATTCGAGCCGCCGCGACTTCGAAGACCAGGCTGATCTGGGTCGAGACGCCTTCCAATCCGATGCTGAAGCTGATCGACCTCGAACATGTCGCGAGGATTGGAAGGGCCGTTGGTGCCATTACCGTTGCTGATAACACGTTTGCCAGTCCCTACGTTCAGCGTCCTCTTGAGCTTGGCTTCGACGTCGTGATGCACTCGGCGACAAAATACCTCAACGGTCATTCCGACATCATCGGCGGGGTAGTGGTGACGGGAAGTCACACCAGCGCCGAATGGAGCGAGCGTCTCGCCTTCCTGCAGAACGCTGCCGGCGCAATCGCTTCGCCATTCGACTCCTTTCTGGCGCTGCGCGGTCTAAAAACCCTGCACTTGAGAATGCGCGCTCATTGTGAGAATGCGCTTTATCTTGCGCAGATGCTTGAAGGTCATTCGGCGGTCGACAGCGTTATCTATCCCGGACTCACGTCACACCCCAGCCACGAACTGGCGAAAAGACAGATGAATGGCTTCGGCGGCATGATCACAGCCCGGCTGAACGGTGGTCTCGCGGAAGCCAGGCGCTTTCTTGAGCGATGCAGCATCTTCGCACTGGCTGAGAGCCTTGGCGGCGTCGAAAGCCTGGTCGAGCACCCGGCCATCATGACGCATGCATCTCTGCCCGCCGAGGTACGGCAGCAACTGGGTATTTCCGACAGCCTCGTACGGCTCTCGGTGGGCGTTGAGGATGTCGAAGACCTTGCGGCTGACCTGCGCGAGGCGCTCTCATAGCCGGTGAGGCGTCCCGCTCTAACCGTCAGTGACGGCGGAGGAGCGGCGCGGACGCGTCTGACGGGCATGGCGCACGGACAGGAAAAACTCATCGAAGCACTGCGCGATCTTGCTGCAACGTGCAGAGACGCCGAGGAGGGCTACAACAAGGCCGCCAAAGGCGTTCACAACGACGACTCGCGCACCATCTTCGACAAGTATTCGCAGGAAAGAGCGCAGTTCGCGCGCGAACTGGATCAGCACGTAACGCGCCTCGGTGGTGAACCCGGCGAGGCCGGACACGGCGGGGGCGTGCTTCGCCGCGGCTGGGTTGATCTTGAGCAGCGCATCCGGCCGAAGGAGGATCGCGAGATCATCGAGAACTGTGCCGATGGTGAGGAGGGCTCACTCAGCCACTATGCGCGCGCCCTTGGCTTGCCATTGGACGAGGAAGTACGACGTACTCTGCGGCAGCAGGAGGCGGCGATCCGGGCGGCCGTGGAGCACTTGCGGGGAGTCGCCACGCGCCGGTAGAGCTCATTGCTCAATCGGCAACAAAGGCTTAGAGCTGCATTGAGGCACTTGCCAGGAAACGATCGACCTCATGACGCGAGGGAATTGAGGATTGCGCACCGGGCCGCGTGACGGAGAGTGCAGCCGCAGCATTGGCGAAGCGCAGTGCGCGGGCGATCGGCTGTTCTTCGGCCAGCGCGACGGCGAGCGCCGCGTTGAATGTATCGCCCGCGGCTGTCGTGTCCACGGCATCAACTGAAAAGCCCGGCGAAGCGATTTGTGTAGCGCCGTCGACGTACGTACAGCCCGCCGCTCCGAGCTTGATGATGACTGCACGTGGGCCGCGTTCCATTAACCTGCGAGCGGCGGCTGCCGCTTCGCTGCTTGCGATGTGACCGGAAGCAGTTTCGCCGAGCAGCGTCAGCGCTTCTGTCTCGTTCGGGGTCAGAATCGAAGCGAGACTTAGGAAATCGTTCGGCAGAGGCTGTGCAGGAGCCGGATCGAGGATGGACTGCGCACCTTCATCCCGTGCCAACTGCATCGCAGCCCGAACCGCGGCGAGGGGTGTTTCGAGCTGGAACAGGGCAAACGCAGTTCCGCGAAATGTGTTGCGCAGGCCGGGAACGTCGCCGGCGTCAAGTGCAAAGTTCGCACCTGATGCAACAACGATGGAATTCTCACCCGAGTGTTCAACCTCAATCAGGGCAACACCAGTTGACTGTCCACGAGTGCCGGATACAGCACTTACGTCGACACCCGCGGCCGCCAGCGAAGCCTTCAGCTGATCGGCGAAGATGTCGTATCCCGTGCGCCCCGCCATCCGTACCGCGGTCCCGCCCGCCGCCAGCTTGCCTGCAGCACATGCCTGGTTTGCACCTTTGCCGCCGGGGACCATTCGGAACTCGCGGCCAAGCACGGTTTGCCCCGGAGCAGGGAGATGTTCCACCTGAACAACGAAATCCATGTTCAGGCTGCCGAGGACCGCAATGGCGGGTTTCACCGTGCGCTTAGCTCGATGCCGAGCTTCTTGAGCTCCTCCGCGTAGTAGCGCTTGTGAAGCAGATCGTACTCTTCCGTACCTTCAGCGATGTCGCGTTTTTGTGTGCGTACCTTCGTACGCGCCGCGCGGTCCACTTTATCCTCAACAGTGAGCAACTCGGTTACGGTCTTTACGATTTGCAGCCGGACCTCGTTGATGTCTTTCTTCAAACGCACGGTTCGCGACTTCCGCATCGCAGCAACAAGCTTGTGCGATATGTCAGTGATCTTGTCGCGAGACAGCTTCATGCTGTCGCCGGTGTCGCGACCTGAAGCCCGAACGATTTTGCGCTGCTGCAGAAGCGTGTTCTTGATTTTACGGAACATCTCCTGATAGCTGACATTCTCGCGCCGCATGTATTCGGCATAATCATCAAGGATCTCGCGCACTTCTTCGTTGAGCTGGTCTTCTGCAGAAAGCTCGTCAACGACGAGATCAGAGATCAGTGCAGCCGCACCTTGCGGATCGGAAGCCTCGAATGTATGTGGAGTTAGGCGGGAAACGATCTGGCGGGCGACGTATTCAACAAATTCCCGGGCAAGCAACATTCTCTGATGCGCAGTGTATCAGAGCCGGGTTCCGGCGACTCAGCGAAGCCTTCCGGAACCCGTGCAATCCAACTTAGAGCCCGTCGGAGCCCTGCAACTTCACCATCTTGTTGTAAAGGCCGAAGATGAGGAAAGTCGGTGCCCAGTGGCCCACGAAGTTCGCCGTCTTTTCACGGCCAGAGAGTTCAAGAGCCAGCGAGATACCGATCGAGCCAAGTGCGGCCCACAGCCAGGCATCGGACGGGATCCGAGCAGTTTGCTGTTCAATGGAGCGGGCGATTGATCCCTCGCGATGCTCCACACGCGGCATCGACTTCGGGTCGTTCTCCATCATCTGGCCCACACGTTCGGTTACGCCGGAGAGGCTGCCTGACACATTGCCCATCATGCCGCCGCCCTGAGAACCCATCTGGTTGTTTTGCTCGGTCATTGTCGTGTTATCCATTCGCGCTTTCTCCTTCCACTCCGTTTCGGTTCGAGCCCGGCTCGTACCCGACAGATAGGATGCCGGACCGGGCGTGTTGTTTCCATTTCCCTGCCTGCGCTTACGAACGATCTCGCAGGCTCGGAACCAGTCCTCTTCAGGGTTTCCATGTGACCCTGCACGATCAAGCCACAGCTG
>DASQEG010000447.1:0-15167 GCA_035633775.1 Bryobacteraceae bacterium | reverse complement strand
CTACAACGGTCTTCAGCTCACCGGCCGCAAGCGATACAGCAACGGAGTCGAACTGCTGGCTGCGTATACCCTGAGCAAGACGCTGAGCGACAACCTGGGCTATTCCGGCTCCGGTGGCGTTGCCGGCATGAGCGCATACTGGCAAAACGCGTACGATCGTCGGGCGGACTATGGCCCGGCGTTCTTCGATGCGCGTCACAACTTCAACCTCGCCGGCCTTGTGGAATTACCGTTCGGCCGACAGAGGCGGTTCGCCACTGACTTGCACCCGGTTGTCGATGCCGTGATTGGCGGGTGGCAGTTGGGCTACAACTGGAACATTCACTCCGGGTTTCCGATCACCATCAATTCGCCGAACAATTCCAACTCCGGAGCACGCGCCGCGCGAGCCAATCGGTATAGGGAACTCGTGATCGAGAACCAGTCGATCGATAACTGGTTCGGTACCGATCCTTCCGCGCGTCCATGTCCCGCAAATCAGGACAACGGCGTCTGCGCATACGGCCAGCAATGGAGCGGAGCGTTCGGCACAGCCGGTGTCAGCACCGAGCGAGCACCGCACTACAACAACATCGACCTGACGGTGAACAAGCGGTTCCCGATAGCAGAGCGGAAGTATTTCGAACTCCGTGGCGAATTTTTCAACGCGTTCAACATGGTCAGCTTCGGTCCGCCTGAGCGCGCCACGAACTCGGCCCAGTTCGGAGCGATCACGACGCAGATCAATCCTGCGCGGAACGTTCAACTGGCACTCAAGTTCTTCTTCTGATCGCGGAGAGGGCGGCAGGGCATTGCTCTGCCGCCTGCTCAGAACATCCTCTCCTGACGCCGCAGATTTCCAAAGGATCCGATGTTGGCAACACTGAAGGCGAACCGAAAGTCATTCTCATTGCGGAACCCCAGGCGGCGGTACTGAAAGCTCCACCCGCAGCAGTCCGTGTTGTACGTGAGCTGCGCCTGGCTGTACTGCATTACGGCCTGTGTGTAGTCGTAGATCACCATTCCCCCGGTACTCCATCCGCGGCGGTTCTCCTCGCCGAAACCGAGCATCGTGAACAACTGATTAGCCCGGGGCGTTAGGCCACGAAGCTGGCCGCCTTGACTGGTAACAGGGGCGCTCCGCGCCTGATTGTGGCCTACCGACAGGAAGTACCCGTTGCGCCGCCCATTCATCGAGAGGGTGCTGTTCACCATTCTCGACCGCGCCGGATCGTAGTCGGTCCGCCAGTCAACGCCGACGCCAGCGAGGTTCACCCGCAAATTCGAGATGATGGGTGAATACGTTCGAGGTGCGTCCAGAAACGCGTAGCCGGTGAGCGAAGCCGAACTCAGGAAGACGTTGCGTTCACCAGGAATGAGAGCACCCCCAAATCCGGGGTCGAGAAACCGCCGCTGTGTCACGTCCCAGGCGATGCTCTCGTTAACGTTTCCGGCGGCATCTTTTGTATAGAAGCGATTTGTGACCGTCACGTCAACCTCGTTCGTGTCGCTCAGCATCTCCGTCTCATCGAAGCGGATGGCGCGATGGAAATCG
This sequence comes from Bryobacteraceae bacterium, assembly GCA_035633775.1. Classification (GTDB taxonomy): domain Bacteria; phylum Acidobacteriota; class Terriglobia; order Bryobacterales; family Bryobacteraceae; genus JAWXCM01. The sequence goes on along the minus strand of DASQEG010000447.1, from coordinate 13,633 downwards.
AGTCCCACACCGCCGACATGCCGGAAGGATGCACGCGTTTCCACGACATGTTTGAACTTTTTCCCGATCCAGCGTGGCGGCTTATCGAATACACGTGAGACGGAGGGCAGCAGCAGATCGGCCGTAAACTCGCGTGACGAGCGCAGGAACGACTGTCCTGTCAGTCGCCTTTCGGTATCGAGACTTGAACCGTAGCGCGTCTCGCGCACGCTGAATGCAGGGATAAGGTGTATATCCTTCCAGCGGAGTGCAGTCGTGATTCGAGGCTCGATGTCCAGGCGGTCCACAAACTGGGCCGTCGTGAAGTTACGTTCGTGGCGCCTGAGCAGAGAAGCGCTCGAGGTCCAGGACACCCACACGGGCAGTACACGGTCCGAGATCTGCCGGTCCCGGCTGTTGAACTCCACTGAGGGCAGCTTCCGCAGGGACAATTTGTTGGTTGAATCAGACACAGAAGGGAAGGACTCGGGAGTCGGCCACTGGAACGTTTCGATGCGGCTTGCGACCACATTGAAGCCGAAGGTCTGCCAGTATTTACTCACGTGCCCAAGTGAATGCACCTCCGAGTAGATTGCCTCGTAAAACGACTCGGTGAACGCCTGCCGGAAGATGAACGAACTGAGATAGTTGAATTGCCCTCGCGCGCGGAACCCGTGCGGCAGGTCGGATCGTCCGGTGAAGTTCGAGAGGAAGCCGCCCTGCGAGGGATCGCGTCCACCCTCTCTATTCTTCGGGCCGCGATCGTTCACTCCGTACAGTGTGAAGTTGAAGTCGGTCTGCTGCGCGGGCTTGCCGCGAAAGTCCACATGGTGGGCCAGGCCCCGCTGCGTGAACAACTGGCTGCGATACGTGGCGTCGTAGCTGCGATTGATGGCCCAGTAGTAGCCGACTCCGAGCATCTGCCCGCGCCGGTTGCTGTTCCCGAAGCTTGGCTGGAGGAACCCGCTGCGCCTGGGTGCCCGCTCGAGCGACTTGTAGAAGTAAGGGGTATAGAACAGTGGCGCCTTTCGGAGTCGGAAGACGGCGTTCCGGGCGATCGCCTGTTCGCCGGGAACGATCTCGAACGTGCGGCCGCGCAACACCCACCATGGCCGCGGCAGTTTGCAATTGGTGATGAACCCTTCGTGCAGCAGGTAACGGTTGCCCACGCGCTCCGCCCACTTGCCCCAGAACGAGAATGGACTGGTGGTGGTCAGTACGCCAGGCCGAGCTTCCAGTCTCGCGGGCGACGACCCGCGGACGTTGAAAAACTTCCCTGTCTGCTCATTCAGGTTGTACTCGGCCCTGTCGGCTTCCACATGCTCGCCACCCTGAAAGTTATCGAAGCTGACGTTGCCGCGGGCTTCAGCATATTGCTTCTCCTCGTTGAAGTCGATCTCATCGGCACGGAGTCGCATCTCCGCGGTCTGGATCTCGGCTCGTCCACGCAGGAATCGCAATGGTCCCTTGGCCGTCTGGGTTACACCTATGGCGAGGATCTCGTCGGCTGATGGTGCCTTGGGCCGAACGGGTGTCTCAGCAGTCTGCGCTGGAAGCAGTCCGGCCACAAGGATGAAGACAATCACGGCCGCGCCTGCACTATTCGCGTGACATTCTGCCTTTAAAATGTTATGAAGAATCTGGAGCACCTTGCGGTGGTGGCAAATGCTGCAAGGATCCGGGGAAGGCTTCAACCAGGGACTGTAGCACGGCCTGAATGGATGTGCAAGAAAGGAGGGACGCTCGCTGAACTGCCAGTACTGCCGTATGAACAATGCTGCCGACGACCATCGTTGCAGCCGGTGTGGACGCCGGTTGACTGACGATGCGCGCCCAGGCACCCTGCCTCCGGTCCAGTTATCGGCGGCGGCTCCTGCTTTGAATCCTGTGGCTCTTCCGCGCCCGGAGCAGACCGAAAAACCTGTGCGACTCTCGCGACCACAACTGGTCGAGGTTCCTTCTGCACCGCTGCAGACTGGAATTCGCCCGACGGTGCAGCCCTCGCTCTTCGGCCCAATGGCTGTAGCCGCGAAAGCAAGCCCCGCACCCCAGAAACGCGATCCAGCACCGCGAAGGAAATCCGAGCCGGCATTCGTTCAGGCGGCCCTCGACTTCAGCAGTACGACTGACGGCGCACGAACACTGCCGACCAGTGTCGAAGCAAATCTGTACTGCGATGCACCGGTAGCGACTTCATCACAGCGGATTATGGCCACGAGCATAGACATTGCAGTCCCCGCTGCGGGGTTTGCTTTGTTTGTGATCTCGGCGCGACTGCTTGCTCCGGACCTTCCGCTGGGAGGCGAGGCTCAGACCTACCTTATCGGTGTCGCTGTGCTGCTCGGCTTGTTCTACCGGGTCGTTTGCTGCCTCGGGAACATGGATACGCCTGGGATGCAGTGGACAGGGTTGCGCCTGCTCGACTTTGACGGACGCCGACCGAAGCGGCGGGCCCGGCTCTTCCGGCTCGGTGGTGCGCTGGTGAGCCTTTTCCCTGTCGGTATCGGCTTTGTATGGTCGATCTTTGAAGAGGAACGGCTTACGTGGTCTGACCTGATCTCGAGCACGTTCCCCTCACCTCGCAACGACTAACAACTGGCCGCGAGCATTGGCGACAATACCTGTCGCGCGTGATCGATGATCCGTGCCAGTGGCGGATGGCTGAAGCTTGCTTCGGGCGCTGTCACGTAGAACTTCTGCTGGGCCCCCGGCAGTGTGCCAACCAGCTGCAGACCGTACCTACGCCCCAGTTCTGCTTCCCCTGTCCGTGGAACCGCCATCACAGCACGGCCCTGCTCAGCAAATGCGGCCATCAAACTTTCGGTTTCTAATTCAGCGACGCAATGCGGACGCATGCCGGCTTCGGCAAACCAGCTCTCCAGGATAACGCGTATTTGCGATCCTGCCGGTGGAAGTACCATCGGTGCATCCGCCAAGGCCTGAGGAAAGCCGGACGCCAGCCTGTCGGCAACCGCCCCATCGCCAAGAATCGCGATGTCTGAGGAGCCGAGAATTTCGGTGCGCGAACCTGCGCGGCTGGCCGACCCCATAGCCTGGTCGGAAAAAACCAGATCGAAGTGTCGGGAAGCCAGACCGGCGAGGAGCTGTTCGAAACCTTCTGTTCTGCAGGAGACGTTGCCATCGCCTGGGCCCGCGAGCGGCACTACGAAGGCGCGGAGAGTGCTCTCAGAGAGCGACCTCGAGGCACCAATGCGGACCGTAGGTACTTTGACGGAGGTCGCTCCTCGAAGTGCCTCGCCCATCTCTTCACCAAGGGCGAAGATCTGATCCGCAAATCCAAATACTTTTCGACCGAATTCGGTCATCACGAGGTTGCGGCCCTTGCGCATGAAGAGCTTCGCTCCCAGCGTCTCTTCCAAGGCACGAATCTGGCCGCTTATGGTCGGCTGCGCGAGCCCCAGAATCGCGCTTGCTTTCGTGATGCTGCCTTCACGGGCCACTGTCCGGAAGTAGAGCAGATGATGATAGTTAATCCATTCGGGCTGAGGTGCGTCCACGCACATTCTGATGCCCGTCTCCAGGAGCGGATCTATTTTCTGGGCAGGCAACGCTAAGCGCTTTGAGAAAACCACAGAGCTGGGCGGCACTGAGTCCAGCACCGTGCAGCTCGTCTGGCGTTCCTGCGATTCTGGTAGTCGTCAACATGGTTCGGTTCCGCTCGTACCGCACCCGTCTGCTCAGCGCATTCCTGCTGCTGGGGCTGGGAGCGCTGGCTGTCACCGGATGGGAAGCGTCTGAAGGCGCCACGGCAGCCCTTCGAGCAGCTACCTGGGATCGCCTCACAGCCATTCGCGAAACACGTGGAAGACAGCTGGAGCGCTACTTTCAGGACTTAGGCAACCACGTTATTGCACTATCGTCGGACGAGTCGACCATTACTGCGCTGGAGCACTTCGCTGCCAGCCTGTCGTCATTGCGTCCTGTCGCCGACGCCTCGAGTCTGAAACAGCAGTATCAGGAACTGTTCCGGCAGACTGGTGCCCGCGAACCACGGCGCGCTGAGGAGATTCGTGGATGGTTCCCCCGCGACGCAACCGCCCTTGCACTCCAGGACCTGTGGATTGCAAGGAGCAAGTACCCACACGGTTCGAGGTTCTATCAGCTCCATGCCCCCGAGGGCGGAGCATACAGCTCCGTTCACGCGCGGTTTCATCCGACGCTGCATCGTTACCTCAGTGCATTTGGCTTCTACGACATCTTCCTGATAAGTGCGCCGGAGAGCCGCGTGCTCTATACAACGATGAAGGAAGTCGACCTTGGCGTGTTGCTGTCGCGCGAGCCTTACCGCCGCAGTGGGCTTGCTTCAGCTTACCGGCGCGCTCTCGCGCTTACGGAACCAGAAAGCTTTGTGGTTGAGGATTACGAGCCCTACCTTCCGTCGAACGCGGCACCGGCCGCATTTGTAGCCGCGCCCATCTATCGTGCCGGCTTGAAAATCGGAGTGCTTGCAATTCAGCTTTCTATTCGCGACATCAACGACATCATGACGGGAGGTGGGAGGTGGGCCGAGGAGGGGCTGGGGCGGAGCGGGCAAGCTTATGTGGTTGCCACGGACGGGACTCTGCGCAGCGACCTGCGACGTGAAGTAGAGAACCCGCAGGTTTTCCTCGCCGAGATCCGAAGCGCGGGTGCACCGGCGCAGGCCGTAGAACGCATCGGGCGTTACGGCACCGCGGTACTGAACCTGAAGGTGGCGCAGGATACAGCTGCTGAGGATACGCGCCTCGCCACGGATTTCAGAGGCATGCGCGTGCTTCGTTCTCAGGCGCCGCTCGACCTCCCGGACCTCGAGTGGACGGTGATCGCTGACATCGAAGCCGCAGAGGCGCTCGCGCCGGTGCGACAGATGCAGTGGCGCATCTTCTGGCAAAGCGTGCTGGTCGCCGGCCTGCTCGCTGCAGCGGCGCACCTGCTGGCCGGGAGAGTTACAAGACCGCTGGTCCAACTCGCCGCGGGTGCTCGCAGGTTGGGCGCACGCGACTTTGGAGTGCGGCTCGGAGTTTCGGGCGATGCGGAACTCGCCGAGCTTGCCGAATCCTTCAACCGGATGGCGGCGGATCTAGAGACCACCACAGTATCTAAGCAGGAGCTGGACCGCATCCTTGCCTCTCTGATGAACGCGGTTCTGGTGCTTGAAGGCGAAACGAACGTGAGCGTGGATCAGATCCTTCGAAGCCGTGTGCAGACCGTAAATCCCGCTGGGATGGAGTTGCTCCGCGTCGGTGAGCGTGAGCTCTGCCTTCAGGACCTTTTGCCGCCCGAAGACCTTCCGGCGTGGCACACGCGAATCTCGAGACTGTTGGAGACCGGACTGATGCGCGCCGAACAAGCCGCACTACTGCGTTCAGATGGAGTGCGGATTCCTGTGCTGGTGTCAGCATCAACCCTCGCTCAGGAACACGGCAGGAAGCCAGGGCTGGTTTGGGTAGCGCAGGACGTGACAGCGTGGAAGGCAGCTCAGGAAGGTCTGCACCTCAAGCAGGCAGAGCTCGAAACCCTGACCAGCAAACTCCTGACCGCACAGGAAGAGGAGCGGCGCCGGCTTGCCCGCGAACTGCACGACGACTTCACGCAGCGGCTGGCCGCGATCGCGATTGAGGCGGGAAACCTGGAGCGAATGGCGCCCTCCGGTGAGGGCCCCGTCCGGCCCGCGCTGGCGCGCATTCGCAGGCAGATGGCTGATCTGTCGCATCAGGTCCATGACCTTTCGCGCAGCCTCCATCCTTCAACCCTGGACGACCTGGGACTGGTTGCCGCGATTGAGTCCGAGTGCCGGGCGTTCTTTGAACGCGGTGGGCCGCCCGTTGATTTCAACGTTTCTGGGGAACTGCCGCACATCAAAACTGAGGCTCAGCTCGGACTGTACCGAATCGTTGAGGAGGCACTTCGCAATGTTCTGAAGCATGCTCATGCCGACGAAGTTGCGATCGACCTGCAATCGAACTCGGAGCAGGTGCATCTGACGATTCATGACAACGGGCTCGGCTTTGACCCGGCGGCGCGGACCGGGCGGGGAGGCATCGGCGTGACGAGCATGGCTGAGAGGGCTCGGCTGATCGGAGCTGCGCTTGAGATTCGATCCGCACCCGGGCAGGGGACTACGATCGACCTGCTGCTGCTCCTATGAAACGCCCAACCATCCTGCTGGCAGACGATCACAAGATTGTCCTCGACGGCCTGCGAGGAGTTCTCGAACACGAGTTCGATCTGCTCGGGTTCGTCACGAACGGCCGTGAACTGGTTCAGGAAGCACTCAGGCTGAAACCCGACGTCATAGTGGCGGACATCTCCATGCCGCTGCTGAACGGCATCGATGCCGTTGCGAAGCTCCGTGAGCAGGGAAGCACTGCTCGCGTGGTGTTTCTGACAATGCATCCGGACCCGACCTACGCAACGCGGGCGCTGCAGGCCGGTGGATCTGGGTACGTTTTGAAGCACGCGGCTTCAGACGAACTCGTTACGGCGATTCGGGCGGTGCTGAGAGGCGGAACGTGGCTGTCTCCAGCGCTGAGCACGCCGGCGATGGATGAGCTGCTGGACGAAGGCCGCCGGCACGTGCGCGAAACTCTGGAGCTGACCCCGAGGCAGCGCGAGGTGCTGCAGCTGCTCGCCGAGGGCAAGTCAGCGAAGGAGATCGGCGGAATCCTGGAAATCTCGGCCCGCACCGTCGAGACCCATAAGTACCGGATGATGGACGATCTGGGGGTGAAGACGACTGCGCAGCTCGTGCAATATGCGATCAAGCACGGGATCGTCGCCGTTTAGGGTCTACGTAATTTTACGGATTTCGAGTTAGGGCTAAAACCGATTCAATGGATACAGGAGATCGAGCATGAAAAGCCAAAACAAGATGATCCTGTCTATGGCACTCGGAGTGCTGCTGGCAGCAAGTGCCCCTGCCGTGGTGGCAGGAGAGCGTTCAACGAAGCCCGCCGAGATTCAGCAGATGGCTCGAAACGCGAACACACCTGAAGAGCACGCCAAAGTCGCGAAGCTCTACCTGAGCCGTGCTGACGAGCTCTCCTCGACGGCCGACAGGCTGGAGCGCCAGGTTCGTGAAGGTACTCTGCCCATGGGTCAGAAATGGCCGGGCATGATTGCGGGTATGCGCGACAAGCAGGAGCGTAACGCCATGCAGGCGCGCCGGGCCGCGAATGAAGCTCGCGAGCTCGCGCTGCATCACAGTCGGCTCGCTGGCCGTTCGCTGGACCAGCTCTCGGAAGTCGACTAACAGGGCTGAGGCTGCTCTTCGGGCAAAGGGCAGCCTCAGTAATCCAACGGCCGCGTGTCGCGATGCCAGGGCGTTTTGCCCCGCAGAACGTTCGCAAAAGTCCGGCACGGATTTAAAGCGACCCGGTACACTCCCCGCGTGATCAGACTACCCGTGCGCCCCTCCCACTTCTTCACAAGATATTTATCCAGAGCGTCCTCAGCTACCATTACGGCGAAACCGCCCGCCGGCGTCATCACAAAATCAACGTAACCTGAAGTGCCCTTCCGCTGACCCACATTCCCGATTGAGGACTCACTGAGCAGTCCGATCTCGAACTGTGTGCTGTATGCAGTGTTCCATGCGAGCGCCTTGAGGCGGCTGCGCCAGTACTCGCCGGAATTTGAAAACTCCAGCATGCGGCCTTTGTAGTCGTTCTGAACCTGAATGTAGCCGGTCATCGCACCCTGCATCGGGTGAGCGACATAGTTGAGGAACCAGTTGTCGCCGTCGCTCCAGCCCCCGAGCGCCTTCACAGACTCTGCGTAGTCGGACAGAAAAGGCCCGCGGAGCCGGCTGCGGGTCTGCGGCTGGAACGCAAGGCGAAAGCCATGCTCGATCAACAGGAAGCGCATGGACTGATTGAGCGCCGGTTTCCAGTCAAAGGTCCGGTCCTGCAGCAATGGTGCGCTGCGAATCGGTAAGACCGGCGTGACCACGTCCTGGTCGTCGCCGCCGAACATTGGTAAGGAAAGGCAAAGTAGCTGTATGAGGAGAGCCGGAGTGCGCATCCGCTGGAGAGTTGTTGGACCGTTTTCCTTAGGGTTACTTTTCGGAGTCACCACAATCATAAGACACGATATGGGGGGACTTCACGACACGAGAAAACCAGTCGGCTCACGATGAAAAACTGCTGGACGGGGACCGACGGGAGCCGGTCCCCAAGCCCATCAGGAAGCGTGTGCGAGTTGGAGGCGGCTGGCCACCTCCGGAAGGACTACCTCGAGAACCTCTTCGATACGCTCCACGAACACGAACTGCATCTCCGCCCGTACTTCATCAGGCAGGTCGCGCAGGTCCTTACGGTTCGCGGATGGCAGAATGACCCGCTTCATGCCGGCTCTCCTGGCCGCCAGCACCTTTTCCTTCACACCGCCGATCGGCAGCACCAGACCTGTCAGCGTGATCTCACCTGTCATCGCCGTGTCGGGCAGAGCACGATTGCGAGTGTAAGCCGAAGTTAGGGCGGTAGCCATCGTGATGCCGGCCGAAGGACCGTCTTTCGGAATGGCTCCTGCCGGAACATGCACGTGAACGCCGTTTTCCTTGAAGACGGCCGGGTCGATGCCGAGTTCCTGGGCATGCGACCACACCCAGCTCTGCGCAGTCCGTGCCGATTCTTTCATGACATCGCCGAGCTGCCCGGTTAGCGTGAGTCCGCCCTTGCCGTCAGGCAGCAGCGTAGCTTCGATGTACAGCACATCGCCACCCGTTTCGGTCCACGCGAGACCTGCGACCACACCCGCAGGTGAGTTGCGCCGCATCTGATCGGGCGTAAACGGCTCGGGCCCCAGCAACTCACTGAGATCATCCGGGCCGATGTGCACCGGCTCGGTGTGTCCTTCAGCGAACTTGAGAGCCACCTTACGGGTGAGCCTCCCGATTGCCCGTTCGAGGCGCCGCAACCCTGCTTCCCGCGTCCATGCGCGGATCAAGCGGCTTAACGTCTCGTCGGGCATCACGGCCTGCTCGGAAGTCAGGCCTGATTCCTTCAGCTGCCGAGGGACAAGGTAGCGCTTCGCAATTTCGATCTTCTCCTCTTCCGTGTAGCCGGAGAGCCGCAGCACTTCCATGCGGTCCAGCAACGGACGTGGAATCGTGTCGAGAGTGTTAGCGGTGGTGATGAACAGCACCTTCGACAAATCCCACGACATGTCGACGTAGTTGTCCCGGAAGGTCTTGTTCTGCTCCGGATCGAGGATCTCGAGCAGAGCGGCAGCCGGGTCGCCCCGATAGTCACGGCCGAGCTTGTCGATCTCGTCCAGCATGAGCACGGCGTTCTTCGCGCCTGCGCGCCGCACTGCCTGAATCAGACGGCCCGGCATGGCACCGATGTAGGTTCGGCGATGTCCGCGAAGTTCCGCTTCATCGTGCATTCCGCCGAGCGACATACGCTCGAACTTGCGTCCCAGCGCTCTGGCGATAGATTGACCCAGTGACGTCTTACCGACGCCGGGAGGGCCAACAAGGCACAGGATGGGCGCCTTGGCATTCGGGTTCATGCGCAGCACGCCAAGATGCTCGAGAATGCGCTCCTTAACTTCCTTCAACCCGAAGTGATCCTCGTCGAGAACCTTCCGGGCGTGCTGGATGTCGAGGTTATCCTCTGTGTACTTGTTCCAGGGCAGCTCAAGCACGAGCTCGACGTAGGTACGGAGAACGTTGTGCTCGGGCGAGGCAGCCGGAATCTTCTCCAGCCGGCCCAGTTCCTTCTCGACGTCCTTGCGAACCTCGTCCGGCAGATCAGCCTTGCCCAAAGCCTCTCGAAGCATGTCAACTTCGGCCTGCTCGGCATTCTTCTCACCGAGCTCCTGCTGAATCGCACGCAGCTGCTGCCGGAGGAGATATTCGCGCTGCTCCTTATTCATCTCCGTGCGCGCGCGATTCGCGATGTTGGTCTTGAGCTCCAGTACCTGCACCTCATGGCCGAGGTAGTCGTGCATGAGCCGCAGAGCTTCTGCCCGGGTGCCGGCTTCGAGAAGTGCTTGCTCCTTTGTCATCTCGAGGCTCAGAATGGACGCGAGCAGAAAGACCAGCCGCAGCGGATCCTCGCTCTGCGCCAGCATTCGACTCACATCAGCGGGGGCCTGTGGCTGAGCCAGTTCGATAGCACGCGTTGCCAGTTCAACCACAGCAGCGTGCGCCGCTTCCACCTCTGCGCCCGCGTCTTCGGGCAACGGCATCGCCTCCACCTCGGCCTGCAGGTGACCATCCTCGGCAACAGTAACGGCACGGGCCCGCACACGCTCAATGCCCATCACCAGAACCTCCATCAGGTTCTCGTTCGGGCGCGCCATCTTACGGATCACAGCACGCGTGCCTACCTCATAAAGCTCATTCTGCCCAGGATTCTCGACAGCCGGATCCTTCTGCGACAGGAGTATGATCTCTTTTTCTTCCGTTGCGAGCGCGGATTGCACCGCGGCAAGAGATGCGGGCCGGCCCACCGACAACGGCATCAGCAGGTAAGGGAAGAGAACCGTATTCTTCAGCGGCAATACGGGAGCCAGCTTGCGTCCGGTGTTTTCCTCGTTCATGATGATCGGTCAAGTCCTCTCGCTGCCGTGCGCGGAAATGCGCACATGCAGAATTCCATCCCTGTACTCCACACTTACGTTTGCACCCTGTACTTCTTCCGGCAGGTCAACGGTACGGCTGAACCGGCTGTACGTAATCTCCATCGAGTAATGCCGGCAGCCGGCTTCCTCCAAACGATCCTTACGTACACCTGCGACCCTCACCGACCTCCGTGACACATGGACCTGCACATCGTCCAGCCGAACACCTGCCAGGTCAAACTTCAGCAACCAGCCTTCAGGTGTGCGGTAGATGTCCACAGCAGGCTGCCACTCGTGAACCTGCCGGGACGCGGAGAAGAGGAACGTCATATTCGCACCTCGCCGAAAAATCGAAGGGGGGCCGCACCACACGGCCGGCCCCCCCTCCGTATCGATGCTTTCCGAACCTTCAACGGTTCGCCGCCTTGGGCTCGATCGCAACGAAGACAGAGCCTCCGCCTCGATGAACCAGCAGCAGCACTGTACCCGGGCCGATCGCCTGCTCGAACTCACGAGCGGTGGTGACGGGCCGCCGGTTTACCTGCATGATTACATCGCCCCTCCGCAGGCCGGCTTCGGCTGCAGCCGACGCGGGAGTCACGCGTGTAACAACCACACCGCGGACGTTGCGGCCGAGCTGCAACTCCTCGGTGATCTCCGGAGTAAGCGGCGTCACAGAAACACCCTCAAGCGCGCTGGCTTCGCCCTCGCGGAGCCCGGGACCGCTTTCCTCGCCCGGCGTTGCACCCGCACGGTCAGGGAATCTTCCCAGCGTGACGGTGACGGTTGTTGGACCTTCAGCACGCTGAACACTCAGCTTCACAGCAGTACCGGGAGCCGTACGCGAGATGCGAAGGCGCAACGCCCGGTCATCCGCCACGGGCTCCCCGTTAATGGCCGTTACGACGTCGCCAGCGCGCAAACCGCCTTTTTCAGCGGGACTGTCCGGCTCGACGGACGTTATGGCGGCACCGGACGCCTGAGGCAGCTTGAAAGCACGGCCCAGTTCCGGTGTGACTTCCTGAACGCCTGCACCCATATATCCGCGCACAACCTTGCCCGTCTTAACGAGCTGATCCATTACTTCGCGCGCCATGTTGATGGGGATCGCGAAGCCAATGCCCTGGTTCCCGCCGGTACGCGAGATGATCGCGGTGTTGATACCAATCAGCTGACCGCTCGTATTTACCAGGGCCCCACCCGAGTTGCCGGGGTTAATGGCAGCATCGGTCTGAATGAAGTCTTCGTAGTTCTCCGGGTTCAGACCGCCGCGGCCAGTCGCACTGACAATACCCATAGTGACGGTCTGGCCGATGCCGAAGGGATTCCCCATGGCGAGCGCAACGTCGCCGACCTGCACCTTGGCCGAATCACTGATCGGCAGCACGGGCAGGTTAGTTGCGTCCACCTTCAGCACCGCAACGTCTGTACGCGAGTCCGCGCCGATGACTTTAGCCGATAACTCACGCCGGTCGTGCAGTGTTACGGTGACCTCCGTGGCGCCCTCGACTACGTGGTTGTTAGTAAGTATGTAACCGTCACGAGTAACTATCACGCCAGAACCTTCGCCGCCGCCGCGACGAGGTTCCTGAGGGCCCCGCGGCGCCCCGAATCCGAAGAACTCCTCGAACCCGGGAGGCAGCCCCTGTGGAGCGCGGCGGTTCTGACTACGTGTCGGGGTGGCACGAACCACCGTCTCCACGTTGACAACCGCCGGAAGAGCTTTCTTTACGAGCGGCGCAAACGTCAGTGACACATACTGCTGGTCCTGCGCATGGACATAGACGGGAGCCGGGTTGCTGTCCGTCATCTTAAAGGTGATGAGGGACCCGGCGAGTGCCGCTGCGGCGGCGCTCAGAACAACGTTTCTCTTCATAAAAGGCTCCTGTTGAAGCAGACGCATGTAACAACGAACGGGTGACAGGATTACGCAATGCCTGTCCGTCCGCTAAACAAAGGACGGGTTTGAGACTGCGAGGCGGGTGCACCATTGAAAGTAAGTTCCCCGTTGCGCCAGTCCACCACGACTTTGTCACCGTCATTAATCTCACGCCCAAGCAGCTTCCGCGCGAGCGAGTTCTCCAACTCGCGCTGAATCGCACGCTTCAGCGGACGCGCGCCATAGCTCGGCTCATATCCGGTTCGCACCAGATGAGTACGCGCGGCGTCGGTGAGTTCCAGCTCAATCTTGCGCTCAGCAAGACGGGACCGCAAGCGCTCCAGCTGGATTTCCACGATCTCTTTCAGATGCTCTTCGCTGAGAGCATGGAAGACGATGATCTCGTCGACACGGTTCAGGAATTCAGGCCGGAACTGCCGCCGCAACTCGTCGGTGACGGCCAGCTTCATGCGATCGTATTCCGAATCACTAAAGCCGCCCTTGTACTCAAGAATGCGGTGGCTGCCGACGTTCGAAGTCATAATCACCACGGCATTGCGAAAATCCACGGTACGGCCCTGCCCGTCCGTCAGTCTGCCGTCGTCCAGAATCTGGAGCAGCAGGTTGAACACGTCACCGTGCGCCTTCTCGATCTCATCAAAGAGAATGACGCAGTAGGGCCGACGACGTACCGCCTCGGTAAGCTGACCGCCTTCTTCGTAGCCAACATATCCCGGAGGCGCTCCTACCAGCCTTGCGACGGTGTGCTTCTCCTGATATTCGGACATGTCGATGCGAATCATCGCGTGTTCATCATCGAAGAGGAACTCTGCCAGAGCACGAGCGAGTTCCGTCTTGCCGACGCCGGTGGGCCCAAGGAAGATGAAGCTTCCGATTGGCCGCTGCGGATCTTTCAAACCTGACCGGGCGCGAAGCACTGCCTGCGAGACCGCCTGCACCGCCTCATCCTGGCCGATGACCCGGCGATGCAGCTCTCCCTCAAGATTCAGCAGCTTCTGCAGTTCACCCTCGATGAGCTTCGCGACCGGGATTCCTGTCCAGCGGCTCACAACCTGGGCGATCTCATCCTCGGTTACCTCTTCCTTGAGCAGGCGTCCGGACGCAGCGCTGTCCATCTTCGTCTCTTCTTCAGCGAGCTGCGATTCGAGTTCCCGAAGTTTGCCGTATTTCAGCTCGGCCGCACGG
>DASQEG010000446.1:0-1946 GCA_035633775.1 Bryobacteraceae bacterium | reverse complement strand
GCTCGGCCTGAATCTCCTCTGCGCGCGACTCGTAAGGTCCTGATTCCTGAGCTAAAGCCGCAGACCCGACCACCACAACTGCGGCCCCCAGCCGCAGCAAGCTTATCTTCATACCCTCACCATTCTTTGAAGCTGATCTTCTTTTAGGGTATGCTGACGTTCGGCGTACTGCGGGGAAGCCCGGTCAGCACGGCTGCTTCACCCTTTTGCCGCACCTGCGTTTCGAAGAACTTTACGAGTGCATCGCGGCGCGCAAGAAGCGCAGAAATCTCCTCTGTGCGGAGATACGGGCCGACGGTCTGCTTCAAAGATACGGTATTCAGGTCCTTCACCGCCTGCAGCAGCTTGATGTCGATCCGCTTCAGCGTGTCCGGCTTCGGCAGCGTGCGCATAGCCCGGAATGCTCGTGTGTGGTCGATCATCCACACGGTCCACTCCGGAGTGATGAGCAGATTTCCCTGATTCCGGTCTGCGTTGGCAATCAGCTGGTCGAAGACGCGCACAGTGTTCAGCTGATTAACCCAGTAATCCGTAGCCGGCGGCTTGATGCCCTTGTCGCGGCGTTCAGCCTCAACCAGCCATACGTTGTCGACCCACCATGTCACTGAGCACTGTTTGCCATCCACAGTGCGTTCCACCGACATCGGGACCCCATTGATGGCCAGCAGTTTGGCGAGCCGGTATGCAGCCACGTTGAACTTCCAGCTATCGCGAAAGTTCTTCTCGATCGTTCCCTCGGCACCCTTCCAGACCGGACGGAAGACATCGAGGCACTGGATGTGCGCGTCGTGGCGCAGCTTGCCGTCGAAAAGCACGGCCCGCGACGTTCCTGTCGTGCCTGTGTCCAGGGTCTTCATGGACTCGATCTTCGCCGTTTGCAGGAATACCTGCATCTCGTCGTCGCTCAGCTTTGGAGCCGGTTTCATCGGCGGCGGCGTTTGTTCCGCCGCCGACTCCTGGGGAGCGCCGGCCGCGGGGGCCTGCGTTTCCGAGGAAGCGGTGGTCTGGGCACATGCCGGCGAGAGGGCGCCGAGCAACACAATCAGGTAAAGAGACAAGATCCTCATGAGCCAAAACGATCCCGCTCAGGAGACGCAATCGCCGCGAAGCTGTTACCAGCAACAGGTTTGGGTTGTGAACACCCGTCCGAGGGACAAACGGGGGCTCCTCGCCCTACGTTGAGGGCGAGCGTTCGACCTGATCGTGCGCGCTGTCCTGCCGCTCGCGTCCATGCGCACGTCGATCTAACCAGCGGCTGCGCCGTGGATCTTCCCGCAACCCAAGGATTATCAGTATCTTCCGGTTGCGTCGTTCCGTCGTCAACGAACCGGCTTCGGGCCACGTCATTCTCTGTGTAACCCCGATGGCGGAGTTTGTCCTCAAGTACGCCGACGCGAGCGGCGCAATCCACAAGCAGGTCGCTGAGGCTGCGTCCGAGCAGGAGCTTCGTGACCGACTGACGCAGCAGGGCTTCCTGATCTACTCCGTCAAGGCTCGCGCCGGCATTGCTGCCGGTATGACGGGCGGGCGAGCGCGCAAGCTCAATCTCGAGAAGTTCCTGATCTTCAACCAGCAGTTCGTGACGCTGATCAAGGCCGGCCTGCCGATTCTTAAAGGGCTCGACCTGCTGGCGGACCGCCTGGTCGATCCGAAACTCCGGCCGTACATCAACTCCGTGCGGGACGAGGTCCGGCATGGGTCACTGCTGTCCGACGCTTTCGAGAAGCAGGGTATCTTTCCAAAGGTTTACGTGACCTCCGTCCTGGCGGGTGAGAAATCGGGCGCACTTGCGGAGGTGCTGGAACGCTTTATCACCTACCAGCGAACCGCCCTTGCCATTCGCAAGAGGGTGATCGTTTCCCTCATCTACCCCAGCTTCCTGGTGGTGCTGGTCGTCGCCCTGATCATCTTCCTGGTCACCTACGTTGTGCCGAACTTCGCTGAGC
>DASQEG010000445.1:0-3908 GCA_035633775.1 Bryobacteraceae bacterium | reverse complement strand
CGAGAGGTGAAGCGAATGGACGCTACAGCCATGGCCTGCTCACAGCAGAGGCGATCGAGGAGAGGATTGCTCTCTCACAAATCCTGGAGACGGGTGTCAAATGACACTGAGACACTCTCACCACCGTAGGACGAGTTGCTGAGCAGGTTATGTAACGTCGCCTTAGGGTTAGAGACGATCCGTAAGCGGGGCCATCCGAAGGTACGTTTTCAGCACCTTTGTGGGTGTTGGGTCTACTTCCGGAATGTGCCCCCTGTCGGACCATGGCTCTTGGCCGGGAAGCGGACCTTCGGCTTTGCGCCCATAGCTGCTGTTCAGATCCCTGTCGAGCATGCTCCAAAGCGGCCCTTGGCACTAGGGCCCACAAGCTGCACTTACAGAGGCGTAAGCTCATCCTCCCGGACGCTCTCCGCAATCAGCCGGCGGAACCACGCGGCCCCGAGATCTCCGTGCGTGCGTTCGTGCCATAGCATCCGGTAACCCCAGGGCTCGATCAGCGGGACGGTCTTCAACTCGACCAACCCGAGAGGCCGAGCTAGGCGTCTTGCAACGCGCGATGGCATCGTTACAATCAGGTCGGAACTAGCAGCAATAGCGGCTCCGGTCGCGAAATAAGGGACCCATACGGCTATGTGGCGCTTCAGCCCGTGCCGAGCAAGCTCCCTGTCGACAGGCCCAGTCGGCCCGCCGAAGATCGTGACCAGGACGTGCGAGCAAGCGGCAAAAGCTTCGAGCGAGATTTCATTCTCGGCCAGCTTGTCCGCCTCAACGAGCGGGTGCCCGCTACGCACCAAGCTGACGAAGCGCTCCAGGAAAAGCTCGCGCATGCGGAACGAGCCCGGGACGGGATTGTCGCTGTAGAACAGGACATCGACCTGCCCTTCTGTCAGCAACCGGAACACATCCTGCGAGACGGGAATGATCTCGATGCCGGCTTTCGGTGCGTCGCGCGCCAGGCGCGGAGCGAGAGATGGTAACATTGCTAGCGCGCCATAGTCGGTTGTCGCAATCCGGAACACGCGATCCGAAGCTGCCGGGTCGAACCTAGGTTCGAGGAGAAAGTCCTCAATACCTTCCAGAAGCAGGGCCAACGGCTCGGACAGGGCTTCCGCACGGCGCGTCGGCGACATGCCTTGAGCGTCCTTCACCATGAGGCGGTCATTGAAGAGCAGTCGAAGCTTGGCGAGCGACCGGCTCACCGCCGGCTGGCTGATTCCGAGCCGTTCGGCCGCTTTCGTGACACTGCGTGTGCGAAGGAGCATGTGCAGCACGACGAGCAGATTGAGATCAACCCTGGCTAAATCCGCAGAACGCATAACGGCAATCCACATTATGACTGTTGTGCAAAACCATGGATGGCACATCTAAAGTCTGTGACGCAAGTGCAGCGCGAAAGATGAATAGGGAGATTGTCACATGAGCAACTTTTCCATGGATCGCCGCTCTCTCATCTTGGCTGCTGCTGTGGCTGCACCCGCATTCGGAGCAATTGGGCGCGCTGGAGCGCAGGCCCTACCCGCGGCCGCCCGTAATGCTGGCCATTATCGCTTCCGTGTCGGCGAGATCCAGGCGACCGTGCTAAGTGATGGGCTACTCTCGGGGCCCCCTCGCGTCTATGCCAGCAATGCGCCCGAAGCTGAGTTGCGCGAAGCCTTAATGCGCGCGTACCTCCCGACGGACGCGTTGACGCTCAACATCAATACTCTGCTCATCGAGATCGGGGGGCGCCGCATTCTTATCGAGGCCGGTGCCGGAAAGACCATGGGGCCTAACGGTGGCCGGCTGTTCGAGAATATGGCGGCCGTCGGCCTGCAGCCGGAGGATATCGACCTGATCGTCATCTCGCATACCCATCCGGACCACGTCGGGAACTTGCGACGTGCCGACGGCGGGAGGGCATTCCCGCGCGCGACCGTGTACATGCCCGAAGCCGACTGGAACTTCTTCGTTCGCAACGACCCCGACCTGTCCTACATGCCGGTGGACACCGACTTCCAACGCCGGTTTGCGAACGCAATCAAGCAAAGTGTTGAGCCGCTTGCGGGCGACGTCGAACTCTACCAGGCGGGCACCGAGATCGTTCCCGGACTGACGACGCTCCACGCTGACGGGCACACACCCGGAATGGCGTGCTTCCTCGTCCACTCCGGGACTGATCAGCTCCTGCTGACGGCCGACCTGGCTTATCACCCGATCGTCAATGTTGACCGACCCTGGCTACCGGGGCCTGACCGCGATAAGGACACGGCGCTGCAGTCGCGCCGCCGGGTTTTTGACCGCGCCGCCGCGGACAAGCTGTTGGTGCTCGGATTTCATTTTCCATTCCCGGGCCTCGGTCACATCGTGAAGACAGACGGCAGCTACGCTTGGCTCCCGGCGAACTGGCAGTTTTGAAGGGAATGAGAAAGCGCGTGTCGGGGGCGTCGGAAGGAATGCGCAGGCATGAGTAGCAGCGCAGACACCCTGCTTGAGGGTCGGGCCCACCCCCGCAAGCGCGGGGTCGCTGTCGAACGCGAAGTTGCAGCGGATCCACGGGAGGGCCAGCATCATTCCCCGGCGGTTTCTCCTTCCGAAGGCGGAATGCCAATCGCATGGCTGCTGCCGCTGGTGCTGGCGGCCCTCGTCCTCGTGGCTGTGATTCCAGTCGCGCTGCTCGGCTACTTTGGCGCGCGGGACAATACCGACCGTCTGATGCGCGACCGCAGCGAACTAGTCCTCGATGTCGTTGTGGACCGGGTTGCAGCCCACCTCGACCCAGTTTGGGCGCAGCTTGCGTACATCAGCGAAGCTGTGAGGACCGGGGCGCTGGACCCGCAGGATGAATCGGCGATGGGCGGCTATATTGCGGGCACGCTCGCCGCCACGCCCCAGGTTACCGGCATCGCCTTTGTTCGTCCCGATCTCACCGTGCGACGGATCAATCGGTTCGGCCACAAAAGCTACGAAGAGACGGTCGCCATGCCGAAGCCTGTGCGGCAGAGCGTCGATCAGGCACGAAGTGAGCCCGGCCTACGCTGGTTCGGGCCGTTCTGGAGCCCGCTTCTGCGGGAGCCGGTGCTTGGTCTGAGCGCAGCTCTGCGGGGCCCGGCGGACGACCACAAAGGGGTGCTCGTCGCTGTGGTCCCGGTCGCCAAGCTGTCGCGCTACATGGCCCAGTTGGCGAACGAGATCGGCCAGACTCCCTTCGTCTTGATCGGACGCGAGGATGTCCTTGCCCACCCGGCGCTTGCGAGGTCCAGCGCGGGGACCAGCTCCGGGATCGGGGAAGCGCTGCCGAGAGTGGAGCAATTTGAGGACGATGTGCTCGCCCGAATCTGGACGCGCGAGGGAAACCCCCTGACAAGCTCCCAGCCCTTCCAGCGGTCCCACGGCCACTGGAGCTGGTTTGAACCCAACGGCTTTGCAGCCAATGCATATGTTTACCGCACGATCTCCGATTACGGAGCCAAGCACTGGACCGTAGGGTTTCATTATCCAGGGACTGAAACGCGCCGCGAGCGGTGGATCGTGGCAGGCATCGGCCTGGGAGGGCTGGCGCTGCTTGCCCTAGCAATCGCCACCGCTGTTCTGGTCGGGAGGCACCTGGGACAGCCGATGCTCGGTCTGGCCCAGGCAGCTGTGCGCGTCGAGGCGCTTGACTTCGCCAGCGCCCGTACGCTGCAGCGGGGCCTCGTGCGGGAGATCAATCAGGCCACCGGCGCGGTGGAGCGCATGGCTGCAGGGCTTGGCTGGTTTGAGACCTACGTGCCGAAAACACTGGTGCGCCGCCTCATGGCCGCCGGTCCCCGGACGCAACTCGACGAGACGCGCGCGGTCACAGTGATGTTCACTGATCTGGAGAACTATTCCGAGTATTCGTCGACGCGGCCTGCAGCCGAAGTGGTGAGCTACCTCAACGATCTGCTTGC
>DASQEG010000444.1:0-5206 GCA_035633775.1 Bryobacteraceae bacterium | reverse complement strand
TACGGCGCACTTCAGAAGGCCGATACGATCGGATGGTTTCAGGTGGAGAGCCGTGCGCAGCAGGCGATGCTGCCGCGTGTCAAGCCCGATCATTTCTATGACCTTGTAGTGCAGGTTGGCATCATTCGTCCTGGCCCGATTGTTGGGCGCATGGTCAACCCCTATATCCAGCGCCGGCTCGGCTTGAAGGAGCCGGACTACATGCATCCTTCACTGGAGCCGATTCTGAAGCGTACGCTCGGAGTTCCGCTGTTTCAGGAGCAGTTGCTTCGAATTGCGATGGTGGCGGCAGGGTTCAGCGGCGGGCAGGCTGAGGAGTTGCGGCGCGCTTTTGGATCGAAAAGATCCGAGAAGAGGATGCGTGAAGTCGAAGTTAAGCTGCGTGAGGGCATGGACCGGAATGGCATTTCCGGCGATGTGCAGGATGCAGTGATCAAGTCCATCACTTCGTTTGCGCTCTACGGATTCCCCGAATCGCACGCCGCCAGCTTCGCTCTGCTTGCTTACGCCAGCGGATATCTGAAAGGCCATTATCTGGCGGCCTATACAGCAGCAATGCTGAACAATCAGCCGATGGGGTTCTATCATCCGGCGACCCTGGTGAAGGACGCGCAACGGCATGGGCTGCGCGTGCTGCCGGTGGATGTGATGCACTCCGACTGGCTCTGCACAGTAACGCCGGAGAAGTACATGCGGCTCGGGTTGCGTTACGTGCGCGGCATGAATGAAGAGGTCGGGCGTGCCATAGAGACCGCACGCAAAGCTGCGCCTTTTACAAGCATCGATGATCTGGTGAAGCGAGTCCCCCAGTTGCGTAAGGATCAGATCCGGATGCTGGCACGTGTGGGAGCTTTGAACTTTATCAATGGTGTACACCGCAGGGATGCTCAGTGGGATTCAGAACGCGCCCGCCGCAGCGCAGGGCCATTGTTCGAGAGCATTGACGAAAAGGAGCAGCCATCGCCGCTGGAGCGGATGACAGATGTGGAGCGGTTACATTCTGACTTTACCGGTGTTGGTTTGACGATCGGCCGTCATCCAATGGCGTTTTATCGGGATGAGATGAACCGGCGAAAAGTTCGTACCGCGGCAGACCTTCACAATCTGCGTGACGGCACGTTTGTGCGTGTGGCAGGAGCAGTGATCGTGCGCCAGCGGCCAGGCACGGCACATGGGTTTCTTTTTATCAGTCTCGAGGATGAAACCGGCATTGCGAATATCATCGTGTCGCCCGATATGTATGAGCGTGAGCGCAACGTAGTAACAGGGCGCACGTTCATCATCGTCGATGGGATTCTACAGAACCAGCAGGGCTCAGTCTCCGTGCGTGCAGCGCGCGTCGAAGCTTTCCACGTGACTGAGATACCTGTGCCCGCGTCGGATTACCAGATGCCCGTGCCATCCCACGATTTCCATTAGCGCCTACTCCGTGCGAAGCAGCATTGCAGGATTCGTTCTCAGCGCCCGGACGATTGCCGGCAGCATTGCTATGACCGCAACACCCGTGATGATCAGCACGGGTCCCGCCAGCATTGCGGAATCCGTTGCTCTGACACCGAATAGAAGAGTCCTGATGTAGCGCTCGGCCGCGACCCCTACCGCCACGCCTGCAACCATTCCCACCAGCACCATTGCGAGCGCGTCTGCGGTAACCCGGCCTGCCACGTTCTGCGCGCTGGCTCCAATTGCCATGCGAATGCCGATTTCGCGACGCCGGTGAATGACGGAGTAGTCGAGAACACCATACAAGCCGATGCCTGCCAGGAGCAGAGCCGTTACCGCAAAGAACAGCGCAAGCGTTGCCAGTAGACGCTCGCGCACTGTATGAGATTCGTCGATCTCACGCTGCGTGCGGATGTTGCTGACCCGGAACTCAGGCCTTGCGCGTGCGACTTCCCGCCGCAACGTTGCAGCAAGTGCCGTCGGATCGTCTCCTGTTGTACGTACCATGAATGCTGCTCTTGCTTTCGGCCTCACTGCTCCGCGCTTTTCGAGCGCGTCGTAGGCCAGGTAAGCGACTGGCGGGATGGGGCGACGCATACTGTCGTACCGGGCATCCCTGGTTAAACCAACGATCTGATAACGATCGGCCTCCGACTTCTCCTTCGGAACTGAGAACCATTTCCCAACGGGATTCTCTCCATTGAAGTACTGCCTCGCGAACGTCTCGTTTACGATGGCAGCGCCGGGCTGGACATCACCGGGCCGGAAGTCCCTGCCTGCGATCAGCGCCACTTTCATCGTCTGCACCCATCCTGGAGAAACGGGGAGCAGGAAGGTGAGCACATCTCCGGGAGGAGCGCCGTTGATTGAAATGAAGTTGTTCCACATTTCGCCGCTCATGAGCGGCCACTCAGAGTAGGCAACAGACTCAACACCCGGCACCGTGCGCAGGTGAGCCGCAACCTGCGACCAGTACACTGGCGATTGCGGCTGTTTAGTCACCGTCTCCAGCGCAAGGAGCCGCTCGGCCGAATAGCCCAGCTGCTGACGCGCGAGGCGGTCCCATGTAGCGATGAAGAGGCCTCCGATCATCAGTACAACGAGACAGAAAGCAACCTGAACGGAGATGAGGGCCTGCATCAGCCGGCGACGGGCGTGAGGGTCTTCGCCGCCTTTGAGCGCACTTGCGGGCTTTACTCCTGACGCTCGTAACGCTGGGACAAGACCAAAGAGGAACGTGGTCGAGAATGCGAGCACCAAGCTGAACCCAGTCAGCCGCCAGTCAAACGGAAGATGCAATCGCGCGGGATCATCGGGAGGATTGATAAGGCTGACAACGTAGGGTGCAGACCAGGACGCGAACATGCAACCAAGCGCCGCCGCAATCAGCGCGATCCAGGCGCTCTCTGCGAGCACCAGTTGAACGAGCCTGAAACGGCCAGCGCCGATCGACACGCGGAGCGCCATCTCCCGAGCGCGTGCGCTGGCACGTGCCGTCATAAGGTTTGCGATGTTCGTGCATGCAATCAGCAGGACGAGGCCTACCAGCACCGCGAGTGCAGTCAGCGATAGCAGGTACTCCCGCTTCATGGCAGACATGCCGGATGCGGCCGGCTGGACGACGACACTATCTCTCGGAAAGCCTTCCAAGAGATGCCGGGGCATGTGTGTGAAGCTCTTCGAGCGCTCCTGTTCCATCGTGCGATAGACGGAGTTCATCTGAGCCTGCAGCACTTCCGGCGAGACGCCTGGTTCGGGTCGAACGAACGTTCGGATCCACCATGAGTGCACGCTGACAACGGATCCGGCGTTCATCATCACCGGTACAAAGATGTCCACGAACGTTCCAGGCTCAGTACCGGTGAAGCCTTCGCCGCAGACGCCTACGATCTCGTACACGTCGTTGCCCATCCGCAAAGTCCTGCCGATCACACCCGGATCGCCGGCGAGACGCCGCTGCCAGTATTGGTGAGAAACAACAGCGTAGGGGTGCCCGCCTGGCTTTTGATCCTCCTGCTCAGAGAAGAGGCGGCCTACTGCAGGGCGCAAGCCGAGTGTCTGGAAGAGGTGTCCTGAGACGTATTGCCGGTAAGCCTTCTCCATCTCGTTGTCGGAGCCGTAAGTAATGTCGGTTCGCACTCCGCGGGAGACGGCGATCAGCTCCGCCTGACCCTTAACGGCAGCACGCATCTGACGGAATAACGGGTAGGAGAAGCTGTCTGCCGTGCGCGGCTGCCCTTCCGGACTGAGCCCTTCGCGCACGGCGACGAACAACCGGTCCGGTTCACTGACGGGAAGCGGGCGCAGCAGGAGAGCATCGACTAGCCGGAATGCCGAGATGCAGGCTCCCATTGCCAGCGCCAGCGACAAAATCGCTGCCGCAGACGTGGCAGGGCTCTTACGCAGCTGGCGCAACCCGAAGACGATGTCTGCACGAAGGGAGTCGAGTGACGCGATCAGTCGTGCGTCGCGGCTTGCCTCACGATGATGGAGCGCTGGGCCGAGCGCACGTCTGGCTTCGGCGGGGTCGGAGCCGTCTGCGATCGCGTCAGCCAGGTGCCCCTCCAGCTCTTCATCAAATTCGCGGTTCAGGCGATCGCCGCGAAAAACGTTTCTGATGCGGGACCAGAGCGCCATATCAAACCGTCCTCAGTACGAGGTTGACCGCTGAGGTGACTGCATCCCAACGCTCCTGTTCACTGGCGAGCTGCTTCTGGCCTGCGGGAGTGAGTTCGTAGATGCGCGCGCGACGGCCGCTCTCCTTCGTCACCCATTCCGCCTTGATCCAGCCCGCCTCTTCCATCCGATGCAGGGCGGGGTACAGTGAGCCCTGATCCACCCGAAGCAGTTCGTTGGAGTACTCGCGGATAGCGGACATGACGGCATAGCCGTGCAGCTTCGGGCGCCGTGAGAGGATTTTTAGGACGAGGAGGTCAAGAGACCCCTGGAGCGTGTCGGGCCGTGCCATAGTGAGTCTGCTCCATATTGAGTCATCTCACTACGGCTGTCAAGCACGAAACTCTGCGGGCAGGCTCTTAATCGCAGCACAGCCCGCGGCAGTTTTATTTGGCGCGGGCGGCGGCGAGCCGCGCTTCGGCCCGCCTCATCGCATTAAGGGCACGGGCGACATCGACACTCGAGCCTGCAGGAAGAGCAAGGCGCTCCTGTGCACGACGCAAAGCGGCTTCGGCGCGAGCCACGTCAATTTCGTTCGCATTCTCCGCACGATCAGCCAGGACCCGGACGTGGTTATGGAGCACCTGCATCCACCCGCCGCTGACCACGATGCTCCGTCCGCCGGACGCTGACGTGTATGTGAGCTCACCGGTGCCGAGCAGCGACAGCAAAGGAGCATGTTCCGGCAACACGCCGATCATGCCCTCTGCCGCGGGAATCTGTGCTTCGCGAACCTGCTCCTGAAGGACCAGGCGCTCGGGTGTGGCGATCTCGAGCTGAAACGTGTCGGCCATCGGTGCTAAGCGGCCTTCTTCATCTGCTCCGCACGCTCGAGCACGTCGTCGATCGAACCCTGCATGTAGAATGCCTGCTCGGGAATCTCGTCGTGCTTGCCGGCGATGATCTCGGTGAATGAGCGGATCGTATCTTCGAGCTTGACGTACTTGCCCTTAATGCCCGTGAACTGTTCCGCCACGTGGAAGGGCTGCGACAGATAGCGCTGGACTTTCCGCGCGCGAGCCACGGTGAGACGATCTTCTTCCGAGAGTTCGTCGATACCGAGGATGGCGATGATGTCCTGCAGGTC
>DASQEG010000443.1:0-9392 GCA_035633775.1 Bryobacteraceae bacterium | reverse complement strand
CGGTACGATATGGGCTCTGGGCTTCGCCGGTCGCCTGCCTCGCGTGATGGCCTCCACTCGGAACGAGGGCCACGAGCGCCGTTACTTCTACGGATCGGTCTGGGCGGTGTGCGTAGCTCAGCCGGTGCTCGGTCTGCTGTGGCTGACGCTGCCGAAGAACTCCGCCACGAACAGTCTGAAGCTGATTGTATTCACCGCAATACTGGCGTTTATGGGCCGTCTTGCATACTTTGGGCGCCTGCCGCGAACGCGACCCATCGTGCCAGGTGAACTGGCCGTGTCGGACTAGGGCCGTTGGCTGGCATCGCAGCGTTGCTGCGCAACAACAGAAACTACCGGTGGTTGTGGTTCGGCCAAATCGTTAGCGAAGTGGGCGACCACTTCAACACGGTCGCAGTTCTCAGCCTTTCGCTGCACCTGACAGGGCAGGGAGCCGCCGTGGGCGCCGTGATGATTGCGCGCTTGCTGCCGGGCCTGCTCGCCGCGCCGCTCGCCGGGCTGGCTCTCGATCGCATGAATCGCCGGACCGTGATGCTGGCCAGCGATCTGGTAAGGGCTGTCCTGGCGGCGGCTCTGCTGTTTGCGGTCGAATACAGCAGTATCGTACTGCTGTACCTCATTAGTGGGCTGCTGTTCTTCGCCTCTCCTTTCTTTACGGCCGGGCGCTCCGCAGTGCTCCCGTCGATAACAACCGCGGAAGAACTGCACACCGCGAACAGCGTTACGCAGACCACCGCCTGGCTCACGCTGTCGGCAGGAGCCCTGATCGGAGGGTTCGCTACTGCCGGGTTCGGCTACTCTGCAGCATTCGTCATCAACGGCGCTTCCTTCCTGTTCAGTGCGCTGTGCGTCTGGAAACTACGTGGCCCCGAGTCCTGCTTTCGCCCCGCCGGCAAACATGCGGAGCAGCATCCGCTGCGCGATGTTGCAGACGGTTTCCGCTATATTCGTCGAACGCCGTTGATCCTCGGCGTCACGCTCGGTTACATCGGCTGGGCGGGCGGCGGTGGCGCCGCTCAGATCCTGTTCACGTTACTCGGCGAGCAGGTGTTCCGCCGCGGTCCCGCGGGGATGGGCATCCTCTGGGGAATGGCCGGAGTTGGACTGGTCATCGGCGGGTTTCTCGGGCTCTACCTCGGCCGCCGGCTGTCGTATGGTCAATACATTCACGCCGTTTGGATCGGCTACTTCCTTCACGGTGCGGCATACGTTCTGTTTAGCCTTGGATCGTTTATCGAAGCCTGCATCTGGATAACCGTCTCGCGTACCGCTATGGGCGCAAACAACGTGCAGAACCGGACGATGGTCCTGCGTATCGTCCCCGATGCGCTGCGCGGACGGGTGCTGACGACGATGGAAGCTGTCCTTAACGCGACAATGCTGGTGTCACTGGCTCTGGCGAGCCAGGCAACGCTGTTCTACGACCCTCGTACGATTGCGACGGTCGCAGGCGTCGCCAGCACGTTCTCGGCCGTGCCCTGGGCATGGATGGCGTTCACCGGACGCCTCAGGAACCCGCGTGGTGAGAGCGAGTGAGGGCGGCCGCCAGGTCTTGTTTCAGCACGGACGCAACGTCCGCTGTCAGATAGAGATGACCGCCCTCGAAGGCACGCTGAACGAAGCTTGAACTCGTGTGTTCACCCCAGCCAGCGAGGTCAGCTGCATTAACCCGTGTGTCTGCCGTTCCCCCATAAGCGAACATCGGTAGCGGCAGCGGTTCACCCTCTGCAAACCGGTGGTACCGGTAGAGCCGCGTGTCCGCCCGAAAAGCGGGCAGCAGGGCACGGCGCAACTCCGGGTTCTGCAATGCGTGTACCGCCTGTGCATCGCCCGACGCGATCAGATCGATGAGTTCCTCGTCCGTCAGCTCGGCCTGCGATGCGGGAATGCTGCGAAGCTGGGGGGCTTTCGCCGCCGATATCACGAGCGCGTAAGGCAGTGGAGCATGTCGGTCGCGCAGCCAGCGGGCCAGCTCAAACGCTATCCCTGCTCCCATGCTGTGCCCAAAGAAAGCAAACGGCCGTGAAGCATTGAGATAAGGAAGCATCGCCGGCCCGAGAGCCGACAGCAGGGCGTCCATGGTTTCATACGGCTGTTCGCTCATGCGCGACTCACGGCCGGGGAGACGAACTCCCACGATCGGCAACAAGTCGCGCCAGATCCGGTAGGCAGCCGTTCCTGCGCCAGCCCACGGAAAGCAGAACAGCAGCGGAGCCGTGCCCGATGGTTCTTCGGAGAACCATGCACTGGCGGCCTTTTTCTTCAGCAACACGGCAAGGAGCCGGCGCTTGTCATCGGACATTGCCGGCGAAGGCGCCGCTTTCTTTGGCTTCGCAAGCACCGCGTTAAGGAGCGACTCGAAGGGTTCGACGTTCAACCCCCGAGCGTACTCGAGCGCGGCGGCCCGGGAATGCGAGGCGATGGTGTTCCAGTGTTCGCAATCGGTGCAGAGGCGCGTCACGGCCTCACGCCACGGCTCCACGTTTTGCGGCGGCACCTCCGCAACGGGAACAAGAGAGGCGTCGAGCGTGGGCTTGTAATGGCGAATCAGCTCGACCGGAATGGAGTAGCCAACACCCATCTGCGCCTCCGGAATGCCGCCGGCGTTGCTGGCCACCACGGGAACCGCGTGCGACATCGCCTCTACGACGACCCGCGATCTGGCCTCTGCCCAGACCGAAGGAACCAGCAGGACCCGCGTCTGTCGCATCAGGTCGGCGACGTTGTCAAACGGCTGCAGCAGAGCGATGTTGGCGCGCGCCTCCAGCTCAGCCAGATCGTCGGGGTTGGCGCCCCATGTTGGAACTGCCGCAAACGTTATTTCGGGGCACGCGTCGGCGAGTGCAAGAAAGATGGAAATCCCTTTTACGGAGCAGGGATTCACCATCGTGACGAAAGGATTGTCGAACGACCCGACGCATTCCGGTTCAGGACCGGCCTCAAGCAGCGAAATGGGTACGTAAACAGCACTCAGCTGGCCGTATTTGCGCACATATCGTGCGACGTATTCGCTCACGCCAACGATCGCATCTGCGTGAGCGAGGTACTCCGTTTTGGTTGCGTTCAGGGACGAGGCGTCGGGCCCGAACGGGACCGCGATCGTGGCACGAACCAGGTGCACGACGCGAGCCCGCGGCGACCTTACGGCAAGATCGAACAGTAGCTGGCCGGGGTCGTCGGTGGAGGTGATGATCACGTCCGGGTCGAACGCCGCGAGCTGCCGCCCGAAGTAGGCGCGCAGGTCCGGGTTCTCAGCCAGCGTATGAACCTCCACGCCTGCCTTGTTGAAGTGGACAGCACCGGAGGCATGAAGCTCAGCGGCAATCGAGCGTTCTCGCAACGAGGCAAGCAGGTCTGCCGCTTCGTCAGCTCCGAAGCGCTCCAGCCGCGAAACAACACGCACCTGATGTCCCCGGGCAGCGAGCGCTTCCATCAGCAGCCGGTTCGATTTGTCTCCACCTCCCCACGACGGGAAGTACAGTGAGTTGTGTGCCAGCAGGATCCGCATCAGGTCCTGGTACGGTCCTTCAGGCGCTGCAGCAGCAGCTGAGCTTTCGCTGCACTGATGGAGGAGGGTGCGTTTACCTGGGCAACCGGCACCGGCGCTGTCGCCGCGATTGACTCCAGGTGAGCCCCGAAGTGGCCGGCATCCAGCGAGGAAACAAAGCGGACCGCCGCCTCGCGCGACCGGGCAGCCTCACGCCGGTACTCGTCGTCGTCCTCGAGCAGTACTCGCAACGCGTTTTCCCATGGACTCTCATCCTGCGGCACGTCAATAGGCCGCGGCATGTGGTTCTCGTCGAACGATGCTTCAAATCTCTCGATCGGCTTGACTGGGATCACGTAGCCCGTATCGTGTTTAGCCTCTACCAGTCCGCCGGCGTCGCTGGCTACGACAGGGAGACCGCGAAGCATTGCTTCCTCCGCAATCAGACCGAAGCCCTCAAACCAGATCGACGGCATCAACAGCAGTCGTGCCTGCGCCAGAGCCTCGTCGATCATTGGCACACTCTCGAGCACGCGAATGTTCGGCAGCGCAGCCATGGCTTCACGGTCACGCGAAGTGGTGCCCCATCCTGCCAGGCCGATGAACTGAGTCTGCGGAAATCGTGCGGCCATGGCGAGGAAGATGGAGATACCTTTCACGACGCATGGGTTGATCATCAAAACTGCGCGGCCCTCACCGAAGTGCGGCCACGGGGGACCTCCATAGATCGGCGGATGGATGACCGCAGCTTCTGCGCCGCAATGCTGCTTAATATACTCCGCTGTTGTTCGGGCGATAGCAATGATGCCGCGGCACTCGCGAACGATCTGCGTTGCCCTGGCGTCCTGATGCCATGAGGCCGGGCCGAACGGATACCACTGCGGCGTATGTGCCAGGTATACGATTTTGCCTCCCGCTGCCGCCGCTGCCTCGCGTAGCAGCGTGTGCGCCACATCCTCGCTCGAGATCAGGACCAGGTCCGGGGAAAACGATGCGACCTCGTCGCGCAGCACTCCAGCGTTCCGGCTCAGGTCAGCGACGCCGCGAATCGGAACGCCCCCCGAAGTGGAGCCGTCCGCACCGGCAGCAATGATCCGGCACTGGTGGCCCCGCCGGGCCAGGTCATCAAGCCATACGATGTTGCTGCGGGTCGACCCCCCTTTGGGCGGAGCATACGAAGCGTTCGCAGCAAGCAGAACGCGCATCAGACCTGCCCGGAGCCTTCGCGCGCCAGCAGCTCCCGCACCTCTTCTTCGGAGAGGCTTTCGATCTCGGCCAGCAGCGCTGCGTAGTCCTCGGGATTCACTGCCGCCAGTTGCGCCGCTTCGATTCGCGCCGCGAGATCGGCAAGCGTTCGCTGGGCCGTGTACACATCTTCAATCGATAGTTCGACGCCGAACGTCTCACGAATCCTCATCAGCAGCAGCACGGCTACCAGGGAGTGCCCACCGAGATCGAAGAAGTTGTCCGTTCTGCGGACAACGCGAACCTGGAGCAATTCGGCCCAGAGTCGCGCCAGTTGACGTTCTACGTCCGACTCGGCATCGTTTGAAGCCTCAGGACCGCGCATTGCCTCAAGGATGTCGGTGACCGTTGCGAGCTGGTTCGCGATGCAGGCGTAATCGACGGTTCGAGTTACCGCCGCCGCCGCTCGTTCTGCGGACGCGCCGCTTGCGGTCCCGACCGGACCGGTTGTCGGCTTCCAGCGAAGCCCAACGAGGGCTTTGGCTCGTGCGCGGATGGCAAAGCCGTCCGGCCGTTCCTCTCTGGCGACGTCGGCGATCGTCTCGAGGAAATGACGTGCGGGCTGGTTCTTCGCCGTGCGGCGGTATTCCAGAACCAGATCTGCGTCTCCGGCTTGCTCCGCCAGCGCAGCGACCATGCGATGCTCGACGCCTCGTCCCAGCGCACGGCAACTCAGCATCATGCTGTCAAGCCGCCACACTGCCGGGCCGGGCTCCACAATCATGACCCCCACCACGCCGTAATCGCCGAACCGGTCGGAAGCTTCGACCGTCCAGATGCGCCAGCCTTCAGCCTGCAGCGAAGCAAGCTCACTTTCCGTACGGCGAATCGTGGTCGTGTTGAACTGATTCGTCCGCTGGGTGAGTTGTACTGCGCGAGCCAGACGTGCCGGCTCCAGCGGAGCAACGCTTACCCGAAGCTGCAGCGATGCCATGAACTCTTCAAGGCTGCCCGCTTTGCTGATCTCGTCACCAAAACTGGCGGTTTGCTGGTAGTAGGCACTGCGCTGGCGGTCTTCCTCCGTCACCAGTGGCCGGTCAAACGCCCAAACGTGTTCGAGAAACTGAGGAATGCGAGTAGTATCGGCAGGCAGGGCCAGTGCGATGACCTCCGGCAGGGCCTGGCGCAGCTCTGCACACTCACGGGGATTGTCATCCACGAACAGGAAGCTGTCGGGCGATATCCCGAGCTGTTCTGCGATCGAGATCAGCCCCACCGTCTTGGCATCCCAGTTCAACCTCCAGGTGGTGAAGTGGTGCAACTGGAGCGGCATTTCGGGATGTGCGCGGAACGTATCCATCACATCGTCTTCGTTGTTCTTGCTCGCCATTGCAAGCAGGCAGCCAGCTTCGCGCTGGTCCAGCATGAACTCATGCAGCAACCGGCGCGGCGGATCGAGGGTGACGCCTTCAGGCCCATCCTCGCCGCAGATGCCCTGCCACAGGGTGTTATCGCAATCAAGCGCAATCAGCTTGAATGGCGGGCGCAGCAGCGCGTGAACTCGCCGTACCAGGCAGGTTCCCAACGCACAAAACCAGGCCTCGGTGTAAGGTATGGCGCCCAGCGACTCGCCCTGAGGGTCATGCACTACCTCCACCGGATATTGCTTCGCGATCTCCTGATGCGTGAGGAACTGGACGCCGGGCACTTCGGCCAGCGCTGTTTCGGCAAGCCGTGCCGCGCTGCCGCAGAATGAGCCGAGTCGCGATGCGGCGGCAGGCGAGGGAGGGCAGATGCAAAAAATCAGGGGCACCGAAATGCGTGCAGCCGCGAGACCGATGTCGGCTATCAGCAGGCGCAGGTTTTCCTGAATCTGTGCCTCGACACTGCCCAGGTCTTCCAGACGTACGAGTACGGCGTTCGCGCCGCGGCGGTTCAGCGCGAAAGCAGACTGAGGGTCGAGAAGCGTTTGGTGAATCTGGCCAAATGGCGTGATCGAGACTTCAAGCGACGCGTGCAATGGCCGGGACCAGAACTGAATGGTCCGCTTGACCGGGTCCGCTGTGAAGGTCGCGGCGACTGCGAACTGGAACGAGGTTTGCTGGTCAGAAGACACGCTGGCACTTTCATTGTATTCGGCGGTATCAGGCACGGTGCCAATCTCACAGGATGCGCCAGCGGCGAACAGGGTTTCAGACCTCCGCGGTGGCCGTCCGCCATGGGGTTAGGTGCACGAGTCGTCGACCGCCGCACGCTACCCTTGTAGTCACTCATGAAGCGAATCCTGTGTGGTCTGGCCTGTATGGTCATGGCTCTGGAGCCGGCGCGCGCGTGGAACTATGCGGGACATCGGGCAATCACCTTTCTGGCCTACTCTCACCTGAACGACAAGGCCAGGAAACGCGTCGACGAGATTTTGCGCGCCCACCCGGACTACACGACGGTTCTCAGCAACGGCTTGTCACAACAGCCGTGGGATATAGCCCGGAATGCCTTCGTGACTGCATCGACATGGCCCGATCTGATTCGCAACGACCCGCGTTTTTCCGACGTACCCGGCGCACCGGTTCCCGCCGGCTTCCCTTCGGCCAGCCGTCACCAGGACTGGCACTACACGAACACCGGCTACCCCGCTGAATTCGCGTCCGTACCCGTTCCAGCGGTGAATGCGATCTCGCAACTCCCAGTGCTGCTGAAGGCCCTCAAGCGTTCAGGACCAGTCAGCATGCAGGAAGCATACGCCCTTCCCTGGCTGCTGCACATCATCACCGATCTGCATCAGCCCCTGCACGCCGTTTCGCGATATCGGCGAGTCAATGGCAAGCCCGAGCATGACCGTGGCGGCAACGGTTGCTATCTGACAGACAATCGCAATCTGCACTCCTACTGGGATGGAGTGCTCGGGCGCGACGATTCCGAGTCCAGTGTCGCGAGGCTCGCCATCAGCATAGGAGACGAGACGCCGAAGCCGGCCCGGCAGATTGTGGACCCAACGGACTGGGTGGCAGAAGCCATGGCGCTGGCGCCCACCCATGTGTACAGCTTTCCGGAGTCGTGCGATGACAAGATTGCGCCCGCGAAACTGAGCGCCGATTATGAGGCGAAGGCGGTCCGTGTCGCACGACAGCGCGCTGCGCTTGCGGCGTATCGTCTCGCGGCGATCCTGAATGACCGCCTCGGCCGTTAGTCAGTACCCGCGCGCCCGACCCCCTCGGCGGCCGTCTGACCAGCCGACGCGCCAGCCGTCCTCGGTGAGGGCCACAGCGTGAATGTCGCCCTGAGATCGCGGCGTTTCGGAGATTCTGTGCCCCATGGCGCGCAACCGGTCCGCGACATCCTGGACCAGAGCTGCAGGCTCGACGTCTACGCGATCAGGGCGGTACTGGTGGTGAATTCGCGGGAACTCGATCGCATCGCGCAAGGACATGCGATAGTCAACCAGGTTGACGATAACCTGCAACACGGAGTTCGGAATCGTCGCCGACCCGGGTGAGCCGATAGCGGCGAAGGCCTTACCGTCCGGGTACAGCAGCACCGCAGGCGTCATGGAGGAGACGGGGCGCTTTCCAGGCCCGATCTCATTACGTGCACCAGCTGTGGCGCTGAAGCCGCTCATGATGTCATTCATCAGAACCCCCGTGCCCCTGGGTATCACCTGCGAACCGTAGAAACCGTTCAGGGTATACGTATTCGACACGATGTTGCCGGCTCTGTCGACAACGCTGAAGTGTGTGGTGTCCGCTCCCTCGCGCTCGTCGCTGGACACAGCAGGACTCGAGGGCAGTCCGCTGGCCCTGTCGAGTGCGACCGTCGAGGCGAGTTGCTTTGCATGGTCCTTCGAGATCAGCTTCTCTACCGGAATCGGAAAGAAGGCCGGATCCGCTGCCCATTCCGCGCGATCCCGGAATGCACGGCGCATGGCTTCGACCAGCAGGTGACGCGACACCGAGGAACCTTCACTGCCGAGCGGCATTGGAAACTTCTCGAGGATGTTCAGCATGGTCAGGAGTGCGATTCCGCCGGATGACGATGGAGGCACAGTCAGGACGTTGTATCCGCGATAGGTTCCTCTCAAGGGCTCATACTCGATCGGCTTATAGCTGCGCAGATCATCGAGGAGAATGGTTCCGGAGTTTTCTCGCATGTCCGCATCGATCAGGCGTGCTGTTTCGCCCTCGTAAAACTCGCGCCAGCCCTTTTTCTGCAGCCTGCGAATGGTACGAGCGAGATCGCGCTGAACTACAATCTCTCCCTGCTTCAGCGGCCGATCTCCGCCGTGCAGGAAGATTGAAGCGGAGTCGCGGAGGGGCTTCATTACCGGAACCTGCAGCGCAAGAATCAGCTCCATACGTTGCGACGCCGGAAAGCCTTTCTGGGCGAGCTTGTAGGCGGGTTCCAGAACGTTTCGCCATGGCAGTGCCCCGTACAGGCGGTGAGCGGCCGCAAGTCCTGCGACCGTGCCTGGAACAGCGGAGGCCTTGTAACCGATGCGCGCTTCGGACTCAACCGCATACAACCCGGGCTTCGCGGCAGCCGGAGCGGCCTCGCGGTAATCTATGGCACGGGTTCGCCCATCGTTCATACGGACGACCATGTAGCCGCCGCCGCCGAGGTTGCCTGCCTCTGGATGTACGACCGCCAGAGCAAAGCCCACAGCTACAGCGGCATCCACGGCATTACCGCCCTGCTGCTGAATGCTCAGCCCGGCCTCGGACGCAAG
>DASQEG010000442.1:0-3690 GCA_035633775.1 Bryobacteraceae bacterium | reverse complement strand
CGGCAGCGGCCGCATAGACTCGGTCTTCGGCAGCACATCGGTATCGCCGTACGCCGACGATGAAGCGGCGTACACGACTCTGCGCGCGCCGCCCTCCTGAGCCGCGCGAAGCACATTGAAAGTTCCGTTGATGTTGCACTCATGTGACGGAATGGGATCGCTGATGGAGCGCGGAACGGAAGGGATTGCGGCAAGATGGAAGACCAGTTCGGCCCCGCCAACCGCTTTTGCTACGGCATCGTAATCACGAATGTCTACGTCGTGCAGGTCGACCCGGTCGGCAACCTCATCAAGGTTGCGGCGATGGCCCGTCAGGCAGTTGTCGATGACGGAAACCCGCTCTCCGGTCGTGTTCAGGATGTGGCGAACCAGATTGGAGCCGATAAAGCCGGCTCCTCCGGTAACTACGTATCGATTGCTCATGCTTGAATTTGTTCAATCTCGCGGTTCAGATGCTGAATGGATTCCCGCACAATGTTCTCGGCACCTGCTTCGAAGTCGAAGGCCTCGAGTGACACCCAGCCTGTATAACCGCGCTTCCGGAGTGTGGTCAACACCGGTTTGAAGTCGTAATCGCCCTGGCCGCAGTGCTTTCCATCAAGCTCGTTGACATGCACATGGCGGATCAGGTCGAAGTGGCGGTCCACGAGTGCACCATGCGGCTCCGTCTCATTAATTGCGTTGTGTACATCGAACATCGTCTGCACATGGGGGCTGCCAATCTGACGCACAATTCCGGCCGCTTCCTCGAGCGTCTGCACGACATCGCACTGTTCCACGGGAAGCGCCTCCACGAGGAGTGTCACGCCGCGATCCGTCGCATGAGGCGCGGCCTCGGCGAACCCGTCAGCGAAGATGCGCGTTGCTTCGTCGCGTGACATCCCGCCTGTCGTACCCCGCTGGAACGGCGAGCCGAAGACCATGACTCCATCGGGCCCGAGGTCGCCACAGAGGTCAATGAGGTCGTGAATGTGTTTCCAGCTGCGCCGGCGGAGCTGCTCGTCGGGCGTTGTAACGTGCAGGCCCTTGGGGGAAACCATCAGCCAGTGCAGGCCGACGAAAGTAAGTCCCTCGTCCTCGATGATTCGGCGGAAATTCCGGCGCTGCTCCGGAGTGACCGTGGCCGGATCCTCAGCCAAAGTGAACGGAGCAATTTCTATCCCCGAATACCCGGCGGAGCGGATGACGCGGCACGCATCACGGAAATCCCAGTCTTTGAACGCTTCGTTGCAGGTCGCGTGGCGGAACGCGAAACTCATCAGAGTTCACTGTAACGCACGCGGGTGAGTTATATGCCGATGATCTTTACCAGGACTCGTTTTCGGCGATTGCCATCAAATTCCCCGTAGAAGATTTGCTCCCACGGCCCGAAATCAAGCCTACCCGCAGTGATCGCGACGACAATCTCGCGGCCCATTACCTGACGCTTAAGGTGAGCGTCGCCGTTATCCTCGCCGGTACGATTGTGCTGGTACTGCGAGACCGGCTCATGCGGGGCGAGTTCTTCAAGCCACTTCTCATAGTCGCGGTGAAGGCCCGCCTCGTCGTCGTTGATGAAGACCGACGCCGTGATGTGCATGGCATTCACCAGGCACAAGCCCTCGGTGACGCCGCTTTCCTTCAGACACTGCTCCACGTCGGGCGTTATGTTGAGGAAGGCCCGGCGCCCGCGGACTTCAACCCACAGTTCTTTGCGATACGTTTTCATCAGGTCAACCGCAGATCAGGCCGAGTTTATACAAGCGGGCGATGGATGCGTTCACCGATTCGGCGGAGGCGCCGTCCGTTGAAGCTACGCTTTGCAGCACGTCGGCTGCCGTGCGCTGGCCATCCAGAAGCGGAAGTATTGCTTTTCCCAGGTCGTCGTCGAGGTCAACGGAGCGGTGACGAAGGGACGTTACCTTGGGCCCGCTGCGGAGCTGGTAAACCGCCAGTTTGCTCGCGACCGGACGGTCGGAGACGGTTCGCGGCCCAGCCCACGGGACCGGGCTCATGTCCATCACGCCCGGTAGATTCATGCGCAACAGCACTTCGCGCAACATGGCCTGAGAATCCGTGCCCTCCTCCTGCGCACCCGCCGCAAGGCCAATGCCCAGCAACTCGTCAAAAGACAATGAGGCGGGCCAGGTTTCAGCCAGCGCATAGAGAACGGCTTTGACGAACGGCTGCGTGACCGTGATCGTTGCGCCTGCCGTGGTATTGAAATCCGCTCCCGCCATTGACGTAAGATCGGGTGTGGCTGTGTATTGAATCGCTGCGGCGAAATGCAGTTTTCGCATGGCTTCGACGTCGGCCCTGCGGCTGAGAATCAGGTCTCCCCGGCACAGCAGCGTCCTTCGAAATCCCCGCAATGTGAGCAGGTCGTAGAATTGCTCACGCTCCACCACGTCATCGATACTTCCCAGGGCCTCACGTGTATCCGGAGCGAAATCGGTGCTTTGCATGTCGCTCGGCTCGGCTTCGGAAAGAAATTGCAGGCCGTAATTCGATGCTCGCCGGATGAACTCCCGAAAATATACAGGCGAATTCACCGGGCCGAAATCGTCATGGAAGCACAGGACGGGATCTTTTGCCAGAAGCCGGTCCATTTCGGCGCGAATTGTTTCACGATACGGCTCGCGATCGCTTTGGCTGCGGTAGATCCCGGCTAGCAGCGCAATGCAGCGGCTGTGAATCTCGTTTGGATCTGTGACGCCTTCGGTGTGAATGCGCGTCATGTTCCGCGTCATCTCACGGATATGCCAGGCAGGGTAGCAGTTGTAGCTGACGTAGCCGACCCCGCGCTCCGCCAGCAGGCGCCCGCAGAGCTCGAGCACTTTCTCCTGCACCGCTGAATCCACCCATGAATACAGACCATGCGCAATCAGGTAATCGCACTCGCCTGGCTGACCGCTGAGTTGCAGGACGTCGGCAACGCGAAAGCTGATGTTCTCGAGCCCGAGTTCCGCCGCTGTTTCCTGAGCCCGCGCGATCGGGGTTTCGGCCACATCGATGCCGACGAACTGCGATTCCGGATGCGCCAGCGCCATCGGTATCAGATGCGCGCCGTCATTACAGCCGAGCTCCAGAACGCGGCATGCCCTCACGTCAGGCGGGTTCAACCCGTTCAACACCGCGTGACTCGCCAGGCGGTGCACATGCGCCTGCGGGAAAGCCGCACTCACGTATGGAACCTGATTGTACGGGTTCTCCATCCGACAAACGGATTCTCTCACGGGACATTTGTTTCAAATGGCCGTGACACAATCTCCCTCAATGGCAGACAGATGGGACGTTATCGTCATCGGTGCGGGCCACAACGGTCTGGTCACAGCCGCGTACCTCGCGCGGGCCGGGCGCAGGGTGCTGGTTCTGGAACGCCGCGAGATGGTCGGTGGGTGCAGCGTCACGGAAGAGATCTGGCCGGGATACCGCGTTTCCACTGCCGCTTATCTGACGAGTTTGATGCAGGAGCGCGTGATCCGCGACCTCGATCTTCCGCGGCACGGATACATCGTGTATCCAAAGGACCCAGCTTTCTTCTCGCCATTCCCCGATCGCCGGTACCTGTTCTTCTGGCAGGATCGGGAACGGACGCTCACCGAGATCAGCAAGTTCTCGGCCCGGGACGCCGGCCGCTTTTCCGCGTATGAGGATCATCTGGAGCGCCTCGCTCAGGTGGTGGAGGGTCTGCTGCTGGTAACGCCACCG
>DASQEG010000441.1:0-5935 GCA_035633775.1 Bryobacteraceae bacterium | reverse complement strand
TCCTCTGCCGCTCGCGCTTAGGGCTGGTTACTTCTCGCGGACCGACCGGGGCAATGCATAATGAGAATCCGACGCGCCGTCATCGACAGGCAGCGTAACCGCCGACTCCTGCTTGTCGCGCATAATCGTAATGACAAGATTCTTCTTCGCGCGGGCAGCACGCGCAGCGGCCGAGATCTCCCCGGGAGTGGCTACGGCCCGATCGCCGGCACGGGTAATTACGTCGCCCGCACGAAGGCCGGCCTTTTCGGCAGCGGAGCTCTTCACGACCGAGCGAACGAGAACACCCTCTTTCACCCCGAAGTACTGCGCGAGCTGGGAATCCAGCGACTCGGCTTCGATGCCAAGCACGGTGCTTCTCCACGTCATGAGAGCGCGTGGTACGTCCGGCATCCGGACATCCGGAAGGTGAATACGGGGGATCTCGACCGCGGCATCGCCGTATTTCGAGGCGAGCCACGTCTTACGCGAACCGGTACGGGCAACTATGGTTTGGTTGGCACCGCCACGGCTCACCAGCAGCCTAACGTCACGGCCCGGAGGTGTCTCACGCACGAGACGCATGAACTGCTCGACGCCTTCGATCCGCTGGCCGTTGTATTCGAGGACAACATCGCCAGGCTTGAGGCCGGCCTTCGCCGCGGGACTGTCGTCTTCCATGCGCGTGATCTCTACCCCATGCTCCTCACGCAGTTGCAGCGCACGGGCGCGTTCCTGCGTAACCTCAACCACACCGATGCCAAGGTAGCTGCCGCTGCTTGGCGACAGCAGGGCGATCCTCGGATCGGGCGGAGGAGGAGGAGGAACAGGCTCCGGATCGAACGCCAGCGTCGCAGGTGAGGCCGCCAGAAGGGTTGCCAACACCAGAATTGCGGGATTCCTGCTCATCATTGCCTTGTTCGCCATCCTTTTAACGTCTGCGGCGCAGATAGATCGTTCCGCTCGCCGATGTGAGTTTTAGCAGGGGCCCACCCCCGTTCAACGTGCCCTCTGCACGGGCGGCACGCCGGCCATCTTCGCTCGAATAACGGACCGGCACCTCGATGAACTCCGATACAATCCGTCCGTCGCGGCGATTCTCGTTCAGCGCCTCAATGGTCAACGGCATATCAGACGGAATGTAGACCGTAATGTCACCAGCTCCAGTGCTGAGAAGCGAATCCTGCAGGCTCAAACCCGAGATCAGCTCGGCTAAGATGCTGCCGACATCGCTGACCGCGCGAAGTGCGCCTGAAGATCCTTTCAGCCGAATGCTTCCGCCCGTAGACTCGAGCCGTACGCCGACGGCAGCACCCACGTGAATCGAACCGCCGGAGTTGCCGGCGACGACGACACCCTGGGCTTCCATGACGTCGATGCGGCCGCCAGCGGTCCTTGCTGCAACGGTGGACAAGGCACGTCCAACGTGAATGTTGCCACCGCTGGTGGAAGCGTGAAGCGGACCACCGGTCTCGCCGATTCGAATCTCGCCCCCGGCGGTGTCGAACCAGGATTCACGTCCAACACGACCAACGTCGATCGAGCCTCCTCCGGAGACGCAGTTCGCGCTTCCCCCGATGTGGCCCATGCGAATGTTGCCTCCCGCCGTACGCGCAAACACACTGCCGCGGATCGCTTCCATCTCGATCGCGCCAGCGCCGGTCTGGACACGTACGTCCCCCGCGATTTGCGAAACCGCAAGATCGCCGCTGTGCGTATGAATGTCGAGCTGGCGCAGGAGAGCCGGAACCTGGACCTCAAGCTCGGTCAACGCGGGTGATCGTTCCGGACAGGAGAGCACGACGGAGCCTGGACCGCTTCTGATCGAGATCTGCGACAGCAGGCGCTTCGCGTCGCCGGCATTCTTTGCACGCACTTTGCGAACCAGGCGCAAGCTGCAGCCGTCCTCCTTCGCGGCTGTTCCCCTGACACGGACCGGACCCCTCGCCTGGATACGAAGCGCACCCACGCCTATCGGAATGGTGCGGGTGTCCGTTTGAACCCAGTAACCACCTTCCTGCCGCAACCCGGGCTCACCGCGTTCGCCGGCCATCAGCAGACCGGAAACCAGAACAGCCGCGGCCCATCGCTGCATCAGAACGTCTCCACAGACGCGTTCATGTCCGACAGCGCTCGCTGGCACTTAAGCCGAACGTAGCTGTTCTGTTCCCGTGCGACGAGCTCCTGGAGAACACCCACCAGGGCAGGCTCACGCTGCTGTACAAGGAGATCTACGGCGTGAGTACGGATCCCCGGATTGTCGTCGTTCAACAGAACCCGGGCGAGCACGCGCCGTGTTTCAGGATCCCCTGCCGCAGGACGGAGCGCTTCGAGAGCTTTCAGCCGTACACCCGGGTTTGGATCCTGTTGAAGCGCAGCAAGGAGTGCCCGCCGGACTTCACTCGCCCCAGAACTGCTCTTGAGCAGGTCCACCGTCTCTACGCGTACACCAGGGTCGTTGGCCTCACGCGCCGCAGCCACCAGCAACGTCCGAATGCGGTTGTCGTTGAGCCCTCCTTCGAGAGTCCGCTGCCTCACCTCCTCGAGCACGATCTGAACGCCGCCGTCATTGTCGGGCTGCACATAACGAACACGCGTGGATACGGGTGTGTAGCTGCTCGAAACGGGTACACTATTGTGTCCCGCGAAGAAACCCACGGTCAGCAACGCTGCGACCGTCGCAAGACGCCAGGCGAGCGGCGCAGGTCCCGCCAGCAGGTTCGAGAGCCGTTTGAATAACGGGGGTCGCGGCTCGGCAACCGGAGGCTGCTGCGCGACCGTGATGCGAAGCTGCCGGCGGCAGTCGTCCATAAGGCTCGCCGGGACCTCGATCTC
Source organism: Bryobacteraceae bacterium (assembly GCA_035633775.1). Classification (GTDB taxonomy): domain Bacteria; phylum Acidobacteriota; class Terriglobia; order Bryobacterales; family Bryobacteraceae; genus JAWXCM01. The sequence continues at coordinate 3,121 of DASQEG010000441.1, read as the reverse complement.
ACACCGGTCGGCCGCCAGGTGCAAAGTCCGGAGCTGCTTGAGTGCACTGCGACATTGAGGACATCGGTCCAGATGGTTGTGGACCAGTTCCTCATCCTCAAAACTCAGCTCGCCGTACAGCATAGGTGCCAGCTGACGAGCGGTGATGTCACAGGTCATACGAAATCTCCCAATGCAACACGCATCTTCTGCGTTGCCCGAAACAGGCAGTTCTTGGCAGCCTCCTCGGTAGTACCCAGGATCTCTCCTATGTCCCGCAGCCGCATCCCGTGATAGTGCCGCATCTCGAAAACTATGCGTTCCCTGGGCGTGAGCTCTCGGAGCGCGAGATCAATCCGGGCACTCAGCTGCTGGGTGAGCATCTGGCGCTCAGGATCCCCCTCGGCACGATCTTCGGCCACGGCCTCCATGCGATCCATCGGTCCGTCCGGAGTTTGAAGGGCCGTAGGTTCTTCCTTCCGAACTTTGCGCTTCCGCAGGTGATCGAGGCAAAGGTTCGTCACGATCCGGTAAAGCCATGTATGGAAGCTGCAGTCGAAGCGAAACGTGTGAAGGTTGCGGTAGACGCGCAGGAACGCTTCCTGATACACGTCGCTGGCATCTTCGGGCGACCGAAGCAGGTTCAGTGCCAGCCGCAGCACGCCCTGGTCATACGCCCGGACCAGTTGCTCGAAGGCAAGCGTATCACCTGCCTGGGCTGACCGGATCAGATCCGCTTCATTCACCTGCGTGGATGTACGGCTCGCCCCGATTGCGGCGACGGCCTGGCCTGGTCCGCTCACTATGTCCCATTCCCCGTGCGACTGTTAAGACGACCGAAACCTGAAAAGGTGAGTGTAACGGACGAGCCTTAAAGTCTCTCAATGCTGAAACGAACGTTACAGTTCGTTAGTCCTAGGGAGAGGTCAACTATGGCGTTTCTCCGAATCGCACTTCTGGGCATCTCGATCGTGGGTTGGGGTGCCGCTGCCGACCTTGGACGAGGCCGGGATTTACATCGTGAAGGCAAATACAGCGAGGCTGCCGACGAACTCCGGCAGGTAGTCCGGGACGACGACGGCAATGCCGAAGCGCACCGGCTGCTTGGCGTCTCTCTGCTCGAGACCGGGGCTGCCGGCGAAGCGGCAAAGCATATCGAGCGCGCCCTGGAGCTCTCGCCCAACGGCGACACCCATCTGGCTGCAGCGCGCCTCGCAGTAGCGCAAAAGAACTGGGACCGAGCCGAACAGATGCTGGGCGAAGCATCAGGTGATGATCTCGAGTACGTCCGCGGCATGCTTCACCTGAATCGCGGGCGAAACGAAGAAGCCTTGCGGGATCTCGAAGCCTATACCGGGCGCCACAACGAGAATGCGTACGCCCACTACTACGCGGGCCTGGCCGCGAACAACCTCCGCCGACCGGATCGCATGCTGCACCACTTCGAGATCTTTCTGAAAATGAAACCTGATGCGCCGGAAGCGCGCAAGGTACGTTCAGTCGTGAGAGCGGCGAAGTAGGCGGGCGCTCCATGGCTCGAGCAGTTAAGCTGCGGGTGGCTACCTGGATTCTCGGTGGCCTGCTCGGTATTGTTGTCCTCCTGATTGCACTGCTGCATACCCCTCCTGTCCGACGGTACGCGCTCAAGCAGGCAATGGAGATTCTGGGGCGGCAGGGGATCCGATTCTCTGCGGCTGATTTCGACTACAACCTTCTGGAACTGACCGCCACCTTAAACAATGTGGAGGTTCGTTCGCCGCAGCAGCCGGATCTACCGCCCTTGCTGGAGGCCAGAAGTGTCCGCGTGGACCTCAGCCTCCGCAAGCTGATCTCGGGTGAGTATCACATCGAGGACGCTGTCGCCCGTGATCCCCGCTTGCACGTGTACATAACAAAGGACGGCCGCGACAACATCCCCCGGCCCCCCACGAAGGAACCCACCGGGAAGAAGACCGAGTATCTGATAGACAAGCTGCTCATCGAAGGCGGCAGCCTCCGGTATCAGGATGAGAAGCAGGGGCTCGACGCCAGGCTGCCCCTCGCGAGGGTAACGATCGATGGCGACCCGGCAAGCGGCAATCATGCGATCGATTTGTACACCAGTGCGGCCGGTACGCTCACGTACGGCGGCAACACTCTCCCGCTTCGAAATGTCGGCGCGAGCGTGCTGCTGGAAGACGACGCAGCAAATATTCGCAAGCTGAACGTGGGAATCGGTGACTCCGCTGCAACCCTTTCCGGTCGGATAGACCGGTTCGACGACCCCCGATTTGACCTTCGGGCAGACAGCACGCTGTCACTTGACTCGCTTCGGCCGCTCACAGGCCTCAAGCAGAACGCGTCTGGCACCGTTCACGTAGCTCTCGCCGCGCAGGGGCCGCTGGCCGACATCAAGGCGCGGGCCACGGTGGATGGTCAGGATCTGACTCTGGACCGCTTTAAGGATGTCGATCTAAAAGCGGAAGCGGAGTACCAGGGCGCTGCTTCGCGGGTCAAGCTGGAGTCGCTCAATGTTGTGTCTCCCTCCGGTACGATCCGGGGTACCGCCGATCTCGCATTAAAGCCTGAAGCCGGCACAAGCACGGCCAATCTCGCGGCATCGGGTCTGGATCTTCAGCAGCTTTCGACTATGTTCAAAGCGCCGGTGCGCCTTGCCAGCCGCGCGGATGCGAAGATCGCCGCCCGCTGGCCTGCGATGCAGTATGAGAAAGCATCGGGGGACGCAAGCATCAACCTAACTGCCACGCGCGCTGCTGTGGGCCGTGACGTCCTGCCGCTTGCGGGACGCCTCAATGCGAAGACCGAAGGGAACCGCATTGTCATCGGTGTTCCAGAGTTGAGGGCTGCCGGTTCAGTGGTGCGCGGCACCGTGACGCTCGTGAACCAGCAGAACCTGAGCGGCCAGCTCCGCGTGGAAGCTACGGATCTTGCCCAGACGGTATCTGCGGCCGAGACGTTTCTCGGTCGTGACGTTGTGCAGACGCCCGTAGCCGGGAGTGCGACGGTAGTTGCCGACCTGCGCGGTACGGTGAAGAACCCTGCAGTGCAGGCCACCATTCAGGGAACCGATTTGCAGGTCGGCCAGCTTACGGGCGCTACGCTGACGGCTCGCGCTGACTACAACGGCACGCGGGCTCGAATC
>DASQEG010000440.1:0-3039 GCA_035633775.1 Bryobacteraceae bacterium | reverse complement strand
ATGCTGACGAGCGGACGGCGTCTTCCAGAATCAGTATGCGGAGTCCGGCGTCCTACGCCTTTCCATAGACCTGTGAACCGGTTGCCCAACATTTTCATTAACTTCTGTGTTGGCCGTCAGCGTGCACTGTCATAATCGGGTTGTAGAGTCTTTTCTCCTTTGGTGTTTGTTGTCTCCTTATCCAGAGCGCCCCGGTCGGGGCGCTTTGCTTCTCCCCATATAATCTTCTGAGATGGCAAACACGGCTGTGGGTTTCGGAGTGGCTCTGATACTGGTCGGCGTCGTCGGTTACGTCGCGACGGGAGCGGAGAGTCCGACTGCGCTCATTCCTGCAGCGATCGGTATACTGCTGGCTGCGGCGGGCGCACTTGGACGCAATCCCGCGCGACGCAAGATGGCCATGCACCTGGCGGCGCTCATCGGGCTCCTGGGATTCTTCGGAGCCGCACGCGGGCTCACCAGCATAGGCGCTGTGCTCTCCGGTGAACCAGTGGAGCGCCCGGCGGCAGTGATCGCGCAGTCGATTATGGCCGTGCTGTGCCTGATCTTTGTCGTGATGTGCGTCCGCTCATTCATCAATGCGCGCCGTTCCGGCGCCGTGGAGACTCGATGACCCCTCGCCTGCTGGTGACCGCGACCGGCTTTCTGATCGTCGCTGCCATGGCTCAAGATACGCTCAACTTCCCTACACTCGGGCGGATTCTGCGGGAGACTCCCGCGGTGGACAACCTGCTGCCCAAAGAGGCGAGGATGGAGGTTCTTGCGTCTGGCTTTGAGTGGTCTGAGGGACCCGTCTGGTGGGCGAAGGAGAAGGCGCTGCTGTTCAGCGACATCCCGCGCAACTCCGTGATGATTTGGCGCGAAGCCAAGGGTGTGAGCCTGTGGATGAAACCGGCAGGATTCACCGGGCCGAACCCCTACGGGAAGGAGCCTGGCAGCAACGGTCTAACGCTCGACCCTCAGGGCCGAGTGGTCTTCGCGGAGCATGGGGATCGCCGAATCTCAGTGCTCACCGAAGGCGGTGGCAAGCGCACGGTGGTTGACAACTACGAAGGAAAGCGGCTGAACAGCCCGAACGATCTGGTTTACCACTCGAACGGTGACTTGTACTTTACCGATCCACCTTACGGCCTGCCAAAAGGCTGGGACGATCCGCTGCGCGAACTGGACTTCTGCGGGGTTTACAGGCTTTCGAAAGACGGCAAGCTCACGCTGCTGACCAAAGAGATGTCGCGGCCGAACGGCATTGCGTTCTCGCCCGACGAGAAGACTCTATACGTCGCGAACTCCGATTCAGCGCGTGCGATCTGGATGGCGTTCCCGGTAAGCGCCGACGGAACGCTGGGCAAGGGTCGTGTACTGCGGGACGTCACGGAGATGATGGGCAAGCACAAAGGCGCTCCGGATGGACTTAAGGTAGACCGGGACGGAAACCTGTGGGCAACCGGGCCTGGAGGCGTTCACATCATGTCACCCGAAGGCAAGCTGCTGGGCCGCCTCGAGACAGGGGAAGCAACCGCCAATTGCGCGTGGGGCGACGACGGCAGCACGCTGTACATCACAGCGGACATGTGGCTCTGCCGAGTTCGGACCAGTACTCGCGGTGCCGGCTGGAAGTAGTTACTCTTTGGCCGTCAGGTACGGTACGCGACCCCGGCGCACGCACTCGTACGCGAACAGATACATGCCGGAGGACCAGGCCTGATCAGGCACGCCGAGCGGTTCACCCGTGTCGCCGTGATGCCACTCGTTAAACCGGCCTGCGTGGTTGAGTTGCGCAAGGCGTTCGAGGAGAACGGCTGCCTGATCGTTAAGCCCGCAATGAACGAGGGCAGCCACATGGAAGCCGCCGATGAACGGCCAAACGCCACCGTTGTGATACATCGCCGGCCGGTTCAGCATGCCGTAGTACTCGCGCCAGTCCGGAGCACCAGGCTTTATGTACGGGTGGAGCGCTCGCGTGGGAAACGCCGCGAGCTCGTGCCGGTTGAAGAAGTCGAAAATACGTCGCGTTTGATCCGTGTCAGGGACTCCGGCGAGGATTGCCAGCAGGTGCCCAAGCGAGTCGAACCACTCACCACAGGCGCGGAAGCCAAGCCATGGCAAATAGTACTGCTCGTCGATGAGAGAGTACTTGAACGGAAGCCAGCGTCTTCTTCCGAGCGAATCCTGTTCCTGAACACTTTCAGTCGAGAAAGTGTGGCGGATATGGGGCAACAGGTTGCCATCGCCCCGGTACCAGAAGAACTGGTTGATTCGCTCCCGCACCCGTGAGGCGTCAAGCTGGCGGCCGGCCATCCGCAAAGCGATCGCATACAGGCAATTCAGATACAATCCCTTGCCGCGCGTGCAGAACAGATCCTGCCAATCGGCGCTTTCCTGCATGCTGAGCAGGCCGGACTGATCTACGTCCTGACAGGCGTACCAATCAAAGATCTTTGCCGTTGCCTCTGAATCAGGCGCCATGATGACGCTGCCGACCACCCACCAAAGCCCGCTGTCCGCGTAAGCGCGAAAGTTGGGGCGCAGCGTCGCCCCGTCTACATTGTTCGGGATCGCGCCAGCGGCAGCCTGCTTCGATCGAAGTGTGTAGAGGCTCGCGTGCAGGGCCCTGCGAATCTCAGTATCGTCGACAAGCGAGGCGCCCAGCAGCGTTATCATCGCGTCGCGGGCCCAAACCTGCCGGTGCCCCACTTTGCCCTGCGCGGAAGCGAGTAACCCTGCCGGATGCACGCACTTTCGCAGCGAGGCAATTGCCCCCTCCCGAACCTCCTCGATGATGTCCACCTTTATGTATGCTACTGCGGGCGCAAAAAGAGACAGCCGACTCCCAAACGCGACTCATCGCCCCCGGCGGGCGATCAGTTACGGAATTCCGCCACGGTTCCGGCCTCCCTTCATGTCCTGCTATCCTGGTGACCGTCCAATGCTTTTGAAGATTCTTGCGCATCCCGTCTTCGTCAACTTGAACTTCCACATGCCGATGATGGTGGACCTGTCCCATCCGGTGATCATGCTTTCAGGCGAGAACGGATCGGG
>DASQEG010000439.1:0-2553 GCA_035633775.1 Bryobacteraceae bacterium | reverse complement strand
TCTTCAAGTCAGGGGCTTGAATCCTCGCGGGCGTACCCATCCTTAACCTTTAGCTATCGAAGCCAGTATCCGCTTCGGCCGCCGTCTGCCGCGAGTTGTTGGCCCGCACTGGCATCGTCGCGTCCCGTCGGACGCTGCCGTGGAACGGCTGAGCCGACCCGCACGTACCATGAAAGAGACATGTTGATTCGTTCTGCTGCACTGCTCCTCGCCGGTGTGCTCGCGTGCCTTGCTCAGGACGCCGCAGGCGATACGGAAAGGGACCGCGCAAGGGCAGCCCGCGAGCTGGGCAAAGGTGGCGCTGAGGGGATTCCCCAACTCGCCGCGATGCTGACGGACACCTCAGAGGAGGCCCGCATCGAGGCCGTCCGCGCAATCGTTGGCATCGGCACGCAGCACAGTCTCGACCCACTCATCACGGCCACTCGCGACAACAGCCCCGAGGTGCAGGTGACGGCAACGGATGGCATCGTCAACTTCTACCTGCCCGGATACGTTCAGTCGGGCACACGCCGAGTGCTTTCCTCGGTCCGTGGACGTTTCGATCGGGAGAACACTCAGGTGATCGAGCCCTGGATCACAGTCCGGCCCGAAGCCATTGCAGCACTCGGACGGCTGGTTCGTGGTGGCGTTTCAATGGACGCGCGAGCCAACGCCGCGCGCGCAATCGGCATCCTGCGCGGGCGGAGCGCTGTGTCTGATCTCACCGCAGCGCTGCAGACGAAGGACGACAACGTTATCTTCGAGTCGCTGATCGCACTGCAGAAGATCGGGGATCCTGCCGCCGGGCCGAACGTCGTGTTCCTCGTGCGCGATCTGAACGAGAGGGTGCAGGTCGCCGCGATCGATGCGGCCGGGCTGCTCAAAGCGAAGGAAGCCGTGTCGCACCTGCATGGTGTGTTCGACAACAGCCGCTCGGATCGCGTACGGAGATCGGCACTGACGGCGCTCTCCATGATCGGCGATCCAGCGAGTCAGGCATGGTTCACCAAAGCCGCAAACGACCGAAACGACCAGGTTCGTGCTTCCGCCTTCGAGGGCTTTGCCCGACTGCAGCTCGCGGCCAACCGGCAGCAGCTTGAGACCGCTTTCAACGAAGAGAAGAAGATGGCGCCGCGGCTTGCAGCGGCATTTGCATTGTCTGCAATGGGGAACCGCGAAGTCACGGAGATGGCACCACTGAGGTCTCTTGCGAACGCCTTGAACTCCCGAGGATGGCGCGGTGTGGCGCAGCCTTACCTTGTCGAGCTCAGCCGCGATCCGCAGACACGAGCCGCCCTGCTAACGATGTTGCCCACCGGTACGCGCGACGAGAAGACGGGCCTGTTGTCAGTTCTCGCTGCTACCGGAGACGCGGCGAGTGCGGCTGCCGCCGACAAGCTGACAAAAGATGCAGATTCGGAAGTAGCGCAGGCTGCTATCCGCACTGTCCGAACCATCCGTTCGCGCCAGTAGCTCAGGAGGGATATTGCCACGGCGCTCGGTACTCGCGCCGGAGCAGCTTGTTGGCTTCAGCGTCGCCAACACACTGGCGTCCGTCCCAGCGTACGCTGCGCCCAAGTCGCGCGCTCACCATCCCGAGCAGTGAAGCCGCCGTAGCCCGGTACCCTATCTCAATGTCGCGTATCGGCAGCCGCTTCGTCCGGATACTTTCGAGGAAATCGGCCCACAGTTCCTTGATGTTCTGGCCGTCGGGGTCGTTCAGGCGTGCGTCCTTATGCAGCACCTGGTCGCCTTTTTTCGTCGGATAGTAAGTCCAGCCGTCGCGGAATCCAAGGTGGAAGACGCCATTCGTGCCGTAGAAGTAGGCGCCGATCATGTGGTTTTCCGGCCCCTGGCCGGCGTAGTGCCGATGCTCCCAGGTGCAGCGGAAGCGGTCGAAGTCGTAGGTGACGATCTGTGTGTCCGGTGCATCGGTGCTGTCAACACGCACGAATCTGCCGGCGGTCGAGAAGACGTTTTTCGGGTGCGTTTCCTCGGTCCACCAGAGCACCTGGTCAAGCCAGTGCACGCCCCAGTCACCCAGAGTGCCGTTGGCGTAATCGAGAAACTGGCGAAAGCCACGTGGATGAATCGCCTTGTTAAACGGACGCTTCGGAGCAGGGCCAAGCCACAGGTCCCAGTCCATGCCTGCGGGCGGATCACTGTCCTCCACTTTCTTGCCGACTCCACCTGCTGAGTTGGCGAACACACGAACCATCCCTACCTTGCCGAGCTTGCCCGACTTCAGAAACTCCATCGCCTCCAGCCCATGCGGCGTCAGACGGCGATGGAGCCCGACCTGAATCATGCGTCCCGATTCGCGCGCGGCCCTGACCATCGCCTTGCCTTCGTCTATGGTGTGGCTGATGGGCTTCTCGACGTAGACATGAGCTCCCGACTTCACGGCATCGATGGTCGGCAGCGCGTGCCAGTGATCCGGTGTCGCAACGATGGCGATGTCCGGGCGCTCCTTGCTGAGCAGCTCACGGTAGTCTCGATACCTGCGCGGCGTGTCGGACGATAGCTTCGTAATCTCCGCCTGCGCCTTGTCCATCTGCGCTGGGTCGGGGT
>DASQEG010000438.1:0-2287 GCA_035633775.1 Bryobacteraceae bacterium | reverse complement strand
AAGCAGGCTCCCGAAAAGTTCATGTACTGGGAGCTGCCTCGGTACGACAGCAAGACCGCGGAGTTTCGGGCCGAGGTGCCCATGCAGGCGGCGCGAATGGGCGACTGGAAGGCCGTACGTCCCGAGCCCAATGGCGAGTTGGAGCTGTACAACCTGCGCTCGGACCCGAACGAAACCACAGATGTCAGCAAGCAGCACGCCGAGGTTCTCGCGCAACTCACTGGGTACTTGCAGAGCGCCCGCGTACCGCCGCGGCCGCAAAAGGATCCGCCTCAGGACTTCGTCAGGCCAGGTGGCTCGAGCCCTAGCGCGTAGCCTGGATCGAGCGCACTGCTGGTGTCCTCCGGGTCATGAGCGAAGTGCCGGCTTCCAAGAGCCCGAGCACGACGAAGGCTGTTGTCGCACGTGATAAGTCGGCGAAGCCGAAAAGCCACGGCGAGACGGCGAGCAGCACACCGGCCATCAGGTCGAGCATAAGATGCGTGGACATCGGAAGCACCTTCATCACGCCTAGCTCGTAGCGCGTCATCAGGGCCGTTGCCGCCATCACGACCCCAAGCACCCGCGGCAACATTGTCGCCATTCCGCCAGCATCGGCAAAGCCGAACAGCTCCGGCGAGAAGAACAGGACGAGGGACATCGGATAGTCCATCAGCCCGTGAACGAAAGTAGAGATAAACCGCATACGCCCGTTCGACGTTAGCCCAATTGGGTACCGCACATGGGGATTACCCTCGTCACCGGTACACGACGTGTTTAGTCGTCTTCGAGCGAGACGGGATCCCGTGCCGTTGCGCCTGAAGCCGCAGCGCGCAGGTATTGCACTGGCCACGATACGCGTGCACCAAGTTGCGCCGCCGCACGAAGAGCCCAATAGGGGTCTCGCAGCAGTTCGCGAGCAAGCAGGACGAGGTCTGCGTGCCCGGCCCGCAGGATCTCATCCGCTTGAGACGCATCGGTGATCATTCCCACCGCCGCAGTCGCGATTCCAGTCTCGGCCCGGATCCTCGCCGAGAACGGTACCTGGTAACCAGGGCCGACCGGGATGCGCACCCCGGGGACGAGTCCTCCGGAGGAGACGTCAATCAGGTCCACGCCCCTCGTCCTGAGTTCGGCGGACAGGCGAATCGAGTCATCCACGTCCCAGCCTCCTTCGGCCCAGTCGGTCGCTGAAATCCTGACAAACAACGGCAGGTGTTCGGGCAGAATGGCCCGCACCGCATCGACGACTTCGAGCAGCAGGCGAGCTCGATTTCCGAACTCGCCGCCGTATTCATCAATCCTGCGGTTGGCGAGCGGCGAGAGGAACTCATGCAGCAGGTACCCATGTGCCGCGTGAATCTCGATGAAGTCGTACCCGGCTTCGACGGCGCGTCGGGCAGCCTGACGAAAAGCTGCAATCACCTTTGCAATACCGGCGGAGTTCAGTTCGAGCGGCATGCCGTACCTCGCCGAGAATGGGATCGCACTTGGGGCCACCACCTGCCATCCACCCAGCTCAGGAGCTACCAGAGACTCCTCTTGCCACGGAAGCGCCATGCTCGCTTTCCGTCCCGCGTGGGCCAATTGAATTCCCATGTACGAGCCCTGGGCGTGTGCGAACTCTACACCCTGACGCAGACGTTCGATGTGCTCGTCCTTCCAGATCCCAAGGTCAGCGGGCGTAATGCGGCCTTCGGGCGAAACGGCTGTGGCCTCAACCAATATGAAAGCGACTCCACCGGTTGCGCGGCTGCCCCAGTGGACAGAGTGCCAGTCGTTCGCGAATCCGTCCACGCTCGAGTACTGGCACATTGGGGACATCCCGATGCGGTTGGGGAGAGCGAGCGACCGCAGAGAAAATGGCGAGAAAAGGCAGGGACTCATTCCCTTACTGGATGCCGCCGAAAGCCTGCGCGGACCACAACCGCAGTAAGTGTGATGAAGTACGCACGTTCGCGTCTAGATGGTTGGCAACCACCATGTTCAAAACTACACTCGCCGGCCACCCCTTACATCCGATGCTGATTGTTGGACCTGCAGGCTTGCTGCCGTTCAGCTTTGCGATGGACCTGATGCATCGCAGCACCGGAAAATCCTCATACAACAATGCCGCTTACCATGCAATGTCAGCGGGACTGTGCACCGCTCTTGCGGCAGGTGCAGCCGGCGCCGTAGACTACCTGTCGATCCCGTCCGAGAGCCGCACGAAGCGCACCGGAACCATTCACGGTGCAATGAACATCGCGCTTGTCGGCCTCTACGCCTGGAACCTCAGCCGGCGGCGCTCTGATGAGTCACCCGGTGG
>DASQEG010000437.1:0-6669 GCA_035633775.1 Bryobacteraceae bacterium | reverse complement strand
GACCTCATTTCCGCTCGGAGGCTCCATGAGGTTTCATTTCTTCCCCCTGTTCCTGCTTCTTTGCGCGCCTGGGCTCGCCCAGTTCGAGTCGGCCGCGGTTCTGGGCACTGTTCGCGACTCCACCGGAGGCGCCGTCCAGGGTGCAAAAATCACACTTGAAAATACGCGTACCGGTGTGCGTTCGGAGACGGCCACTGACACCGAAGGCAATTACCAGTTTCCGAGCGTACGCATCGGCGCCTATCGCGTATCGGGCGAAGCCACGGGCTTTAAGACCGCCATCGCGAACGAATTTACGCTGACGGTTGCCGCTCGCCAGCGTGTCGATCTCACGCTGGAGGTCGGCAACGTTGCGGAACGGATCGAAGTGACGGGTGCAGCTACGCCGCTCGAAACCGACACAAGCTCACGCGGCACGGTGGTCAGCGCGCAGCAGATCGTCAACCTGCCTTTGAACGGCCGTAACTATGCGGACCTGGCACTGCTGGCACCCGGCGTTCGCAGGTCGCAGATCTCGTCTTCGCGCGATGCCAGTTTCAACGTGAACGGCATGCGAAGCTCGCTGAACAATTTCATCGTTGACGGCGTAGACAACAACTCGTACGGTACATCCAATCAGGGCTTCTCGAATCAGGTGGTGCAGCTTTCGCCCGACGCGGTGCAGGAGTTTCGCATTGAAACCACAAACTACAGCGCCGAGTACGGTCGCGCAGGCGGCGGCATCGTCAACGCCACGATTCGCAGCGGAACCAACGAATTTCACGGTTCCGTCTGGGAGTTTCTGCGCAACACCTCGTTGAACGCGACAGGGTTCTTTAAGCCGGTGAACAATGAGAAGCCGGTCCTGATCCAGAACCAGTTCGGCGCCGCCATCGGCGGGCCGATCTTAAAGGAGCGTCTCTTCTTCTTCGCCGATTATGAGGGCTTCCGCCGCATTTCCAAGCAGGTCACATTCGCTGATCTGCCGACGATGGAGCAGCGGCAGGGCCGCCTCGGCATCCCGATCCGTAATCCGTACACCGGCGAGGTTTATCAGGACGGAGTCATTCCCTCCAATCAGATCACCCGTTTCGCACGTGAAGTGCTGGAAGGTCTGCCCGCGCCCGTGCACCCTGGTGTCTCGCGAAACTTCGAATACCTGCCTCGGCGTACGGACGACACAGACAAAGGTGACGTTCGCCTGGACTGGTTCTCCAGCCCGAAGCTGAATCTGTTCGGACGTTACAGCCACCGGCTGATGAGCAACTTCGAGCCGCCGAGTATTCCCGGATCCTCAGGTGGCGACAGCAACGGAAACGTACGCGTGCTCAACCAGGCAGGCGCCTTCGGGTCGAACATCACGCTTTCACCCACATCGCTCCTTGAAGCTCGGATGGGCATCTCACTGACAGAAGGCGGCAAGACCCCGCTTTTTGTGGGCGAGCAGGGTGTTGCGGATCGTTACGGATTCCCGAATGTGCCCAACGATCCCCGGTATACCGGTGGACTCTATCGTCAGGGCATAACCGGGTACTCAGCCTTCGGCGTGCAAAGCAGCAACCCTCAGTTCCAGAACCCGACCGTGTACAACCCGAAGCTGAATTACTCGAAAATTGCCGGACGGCATACGTTGAAGGCTGGGTACGAGTACCAGGCCATCAACACGCAGATTGATGACTTCAATCCAAAGTACGGCTCAGATGACTATGCGGGGCGGTTTAGTCAGGTGCCCGGTACGCCAAACAACAACCTGCAGTTCCTTGCCGATTTCCTGTTCGGCGCACGGAGCAGGTATCAGCTGAACAATGCGGTCATCGTCGACTATCGGCAGCGTATGCACTTCGCTTACCTGCAGGATGACTGGAAGGCAACGTCGAAGCTGACCCTCAACCTGGGTGTGCGGTATGAATATGCCACTCCTCAGTGGGAATCGGAGAACCGCCTGTCCAACTTCGACCCCGTTACAAACTCCATTGTTCAGGCAACAGACGGATCCGTGTACGAACGGGCGCTGGTCAGGCCCGATCGCAACAACTGGGCACCACGGGTGGGACTGGCTTATACGCTGTTCGACAAGACGGTGATCCGCAGCGCGTATGGCATCAGCTACATCCATTTCAACCGGCTCGGCGGAGAAAACATCCTCAGCTACAACCTCCCATGGGTACTGAACCCTTTCGTCGATCAGATCGCACCGGCGAACCCAAACGGGCAACCGCTGTGCGCGTCGCCAGCTGACGCTCCATTCTCCTGCTTCCGTCCCACTGAGCAGGGATACCCGAACGGCTTTCTGGATGTTCGGAACATCAACCCGTTGCTTGTGAGGACCAACTACATTCCGCACAATAACCCGACCGGGTACGCGCAGAACTGGCACTTCACCATCCAGCAGCAGCTCCCCGGAGACTTTGTCTTTGATATCGGCTACGTGGGAACGCGAGGAGTGAATCTGCTCGTTCTCGGCGACTACAATCAAGCCCGTCCGAACCGTCCGGGCGAAAATGCCACGCTGCAGGCTCGCCGTCCGATTCAGAATTTCGGCTTCATCCAGGCAGCGTTTGGCGCCGGGTACCTGAATTATCACGCTCTGCAGGCAAAAATCGAGAAGCGATACTCAAACGGGCTTTACCTGATTAATTCGTTCACATGGTCGAGGGCGATCGACAACGCTTCGGGTCACCTTGAGACAGCCAACGGCGACAACTCGCGCGTAAATATTCGCGATCTCCGCAGCGAGCGCGGCCTTTCCGGCTACGATCAGCCGTTCAACAACACTACGGCCATCAACTACGAGCTGCCTTTCGGCACCGGCCGCAGGTATGGGTCTGACTGGAACGGGGTTACGCAGTCACTGCTGGGCGGCTGGCGCTTTGTGGCCTTCAACACGGTGACCAGCGGTCTTCCCGTCAATTTGACCTACGGCCCGTCTACCGCATTTCAGGTTAGCGGCGCGCCGACCTATCGCCCCAACGTCATCGGGGACCCACTGATGCCGGAGGAACAGCGCACGCCGGCGCAGTATCTCAACCCTGCGACGGTACAGTTGCCGACCGACGTCAGCCAGCCGTTCGGGAACGCCGGTCGCAACATCGTTCGGGCCCCAAACTTCGTCCAGCTGGACCTCGGGTTGCACAAGCAGTTTCCGATGTTCGCGGAGGACCATGCGCTTGAGTTCCGGGTCGAGGCGTTCAACGCGACGAATCGCACCAACTTCCAGGCTCCGAACGGTAATCGTTCGTCGAACAGCTTCGGCGCGATCTCCAGCACGTTCCCAGCACGTCAGGTACAGCTTGCCTTGAAGTACATCTTCTAGGCATCGTCAACTCAGGCGAGGATGTCGCGGATCACCTTACCCGCGACATCCGTCAGCCTGTAATTTCGTCCGCTGTAGAAGTACGTAAGCTTGGTATGATCGAGGCCCAACAGGTGGAGCACGGTCGCATGCAGGTCGTGGATGTGCACCGGATTCTCGACCGCTTTGAAGCCGAAATCGTCCGTGGCCCCGTACACCGTTCCACCCTTGATGCCGCCACCGGCCAGCAGATAGGTGAATCCGTGATTATTGTGATCACGGCCGTTCTGCACCTTCACCAGTCCTCCAACCTCGACGGCTGGCGTTCGACCGAACTCACCACCGATGATCACGACAGTGTCGTCCAGCATCCCTGAAGTCTTCAGGTCCTCGATGAGGGCCGCGATTGGACCATCCGACTGCGCCGCAAGGGGCCGGTGCAGTTCGATGTCGTCGTGGTTATCCCAGGGCTGAAAGTTTCCGAAGTAAACCTGCACCATGCGGACGCCGCGCTCGAGCAAACGGCGAGCCATCAGGCAACCCCGCGCAAAGTCACCATCGCCATACCGCTCGCGAACCTTCGCCGGTTCCTTCGTGATGTCGAAGGCTTCCGGTGCCTCAGTCTGCATTCGGAAGGCGATCTCGGCGGACTGGATGCTCGCCTCGAGTTGCGCATCACCTCCGCGCTCGTCGACATGCTTTCGATTCAGTGCCGCAAGCAGGTCGAGTTCGCGCCGCTGATCCGCTGCAGACAGCCGTGAATTGCGGATGTTGCCGATCAGCTTCTTCGGGTCCTTCTCATCGAGTGAGATGTAGGTGCCCTGATGGACGCCAGGGAGGAACGTTGAGCTCCAGAGCTGGTGTCCGATGACGGGCAACCCGGGGCAGAGCACGATGTAGCCCGGCAGGTTCTGGTTCTCGGTACCGAGCCCATAAGTCATCCATGAACCCATGCTCGGGCGGCCGGGCAGCCGGTCCCCTGAATTCAGCAACATGAGCGAAGGCTCGTGGTTCGGTCGCTCGGTGTGCATCGAACGGATGACGCACACGTCATCGATCAGCGACGCGATGCGGGGAAAGATCTCACTAACTTCGATCCCACTCTGCCCATACTTCCTGAACGTGAACGGCGAACGCATCAGGTTGCCGGTTTTCCGTTCGGTTTTAAGGTTCCCGGATGGCGCGGGCTTGCCGTGATGCTTATCCAGCATCGGCTTTGGATCGAACGTGTCGACCTGCGACGGTCCTCCGTTCAGAAACAGATAGACGACGCGCTTTGCTTTCGGTGCAAAGTGCGGAGCTTTCGGCGCGAGCGGATTCTGGACAACGGCGCCCTGCAGGCCCGCCATACCGAATCCAGCACCCATGGCGGTCAACAAATGTCGTCGAGTCATCATCATCTCTCGCCTACTCCAGGAACGTGAACTCGTTTGAGGTGAGCAGCACGCGTGCGTAACTGGTCCAATTGTTACCGGAACCCGTGTACTCCAGGCCCAGTTTCATTTCCGCACTGTCGGGCGCTCGCCCGAACAGGGTGCGATACATCATGCGGATGCGTTCCGCGGCAGCACCTTTGGTGCTGCTCGCCAGAGCCTCGGCCCGGTCTTCGACAAAGCCGCTGTTCATGAAGTACAGCCGCTGAAGAGGCACGTTCGTTGCCGTTCGCCCTTCACTCGTCGAGTTGGCGTTCGGAAAATCGAACAGCGCGAGTGTGCCGTCCATTTTTCGCCGGCTGATGAAGCTGTAAACTGTACGCTTTTTGTTTCCTGAATCGAGTTTCTGAGCTTTCTCTGCTGGCGTGCCATCGAGCTCTCCCGAGGCGCGCAGCATCGAATCACGCAACGCCTCGATATCGAGTCGCCGGCGGTTGAATCGCCACAGCAGTACATTGCCAGGATCCTTCATTTCGTTCTGTGGATCGCGATCCGCACTCAGCCGGTACGTGTCGCTCATCAGAATCTCGCGATGGAGAGCTTTCAAGGACCACCGCTGTTCAACGAGCCGCCACGCCAAATAATCGAGGAGCTCAGGATGTGAGGGGCGTTCACCGAGTTGACCGAAGTTGTTAGGGGTCGCCACGATCCCCCGGCCAAAGTGCCCCTGCCAGACGCGATTCACGATGACACGTGCCGTGAGCGGGTTGGCAGGGTCGGCGATGGCTTCCGCCAACTGTATGCGGCCGCTGCCCTTGGACCATCGCACCCGCTCGCCTTCCGGAGACAGAATCGCCAGGAATCGGCGGGGAGCAACGTCCCCGAGATTGTTCCGATCGCCGCGGATTTGTATCTTGACGTCTTCGGGCTTCTCGTTATCAGTGATGGTCTGGAGGAAGGGGTACTTCTCAGGAAGAGCTTTCTTCAGGGACCCCAGTTCCTGCTGCTGTGCCTCAAGGTAGGTCCGCCAGTGGCCCTGCAGCCAGCGCTCGATCTTGCCCTTGCCATAGTAGAAAACGCCATCGTCCGATTTGAAGAACCCGGCTGCATCTTTAACCGAGCGCTCAAACATGTCCTTCCAGAGCACATAGCGTTCACGTTCGAGCGATTCCAGCGAAGCTCCCGCAATGCGTGCCCGATCGGGATCATTGCCCAGAGCCACCTTGTTCCGGTCGTCGATGCGCTTTTTCTCCCCGTTCACCTCGATGACGAGGCGCTGGAAGAGAACCGCAGCATTCCGAAACTCCAGAGGTTCTTTGGCCTTGTTCCACGCCAGAAGAAACTTGTGGTCATAGCTCTTTCGAGCAAGGTACTTCTCCCAGCGCTGCAATGTCTCGGCGTCAAGACCGTCAGCAGGCTCCAGCTTGATCGCCGCAAGCATGTAGCGCGCCGTTTGCGAAGACAGGATTTCAGCCAGTTCTTCCCGCTGGCGGTCGTAGAACCTGTCAATCGTCGCCTGCTTCTCGTCGAGTCGCTTCTGCTGCGCGTTCCAGGTTTCCACCTGCTCCTTCGGGGCGAGAGGCAGTTCGTGCAGCTCCGTGCTGCTGAAGACACCCTGAAGAGAGTAGTAGTCCTGTGTCGGAATCGGGTCGAACTTATGGTCGTGACACTGCGCGCAGGCAACGGTCAGTCCAAGGAAGCCGCGGGTTGTCGCATCCACACGGTCGTCCTGCATCTCGGGACTGAGCGCATAGAAACCCAGTCCCGCCGCATCGTTTCCCTCACCCGCAAGCTGGGCTTTGACGAACCTGTCATACGGCATGTCCTCGTTGAACGCCTGAATCACCCAATTCCGATAGCGCCACGAGTTTGGGTAAGGATCGTCCTGCGTGGAGTTGAAGCGATCATCGGCATACCGCGCGACATCAAGCCACATTCGGCCCCAGCGCTCGCCATATGCCGGCGACGCAAGCAACCGGTCCACAGTGCGCGCCCACGCGTCCGGTCGTTTGTCAGTGATGAACG